>CAVJTU010000020.1:0-41051 GCA_963652495.1 uncultured Oscillospiraceae bacterium | reverse complement strand
TTCTATTATCGCTCAAAATCCCAAAAAGTGGGAGGTTTTTTTATATTATTTTTTTTACTCGTCAATGCTGGCTTTATATCCCCATAGCTAAAGCAAGGGGTTTTACGGCGATATTGGGTAAACAATGTGCCAAGACAATAAATATTCATGTAATCTACTGCATAGGAAATTGTGTTAAAATATTGATCAGCTGTGCTGCTACTGCCGGAAGTGCAAGCCAAAAAAAGCTTTTGGTATTGGCATATCCGCTAATAGTTCATTCTCATTTTTTATTTTCATCCGCCTCTCACTGCTGCATCCTGCCACCGTTGCAAATCTGAATTGCCGCACCATTTTCCATTACAAAAAAGCCATGCTTTTGATAAAACGCTACATTATTTTTATCCTCTGGCATTGCCTCAATATAAAAGAAATTTTTATATTTTTCCTTTATCAATTCAATCATCGTCCCGGCTATACCGTTTCCCTGATAATCTGGATGGACAAGCACATAATGGATTTGCGCCAACATTTCTGTGTCATCCAATACTCGTATCAGTCCAACTAGTCTGTCATCGTTCCATGCCGTGAGCACCGTTGAGGAATTCATGAGCGCTTTATACAAGCGCTCTGGATGCTTTCCTGAAACCCAGTTAACTGACAAAAATAATTGCTCGACCTGCTCTTTTGTAAACTTCTTTTCTTCTGTATACTGAATCACTTTCGTTCTCTCCTTATTTGTGACGATTTATCTGTAACAACGTATTTGTAATACTTGAAATTGTTTATCCATAATAACTTATCTGTGATGATCGCATTTCTGGCATTGCACCATTTCATTCTCGCTGTCCTCTTTATAGAAAACACCAGACCACTGGCAGATGCTTTGCAAAATGGGAACAACCGATTTTCCTTTCTGCGTCAATGTGTACTCAACACGAGGTGGAATTTCATCATAGGATTTTCGTTCCACAATTCCATCTTGTATCAAATCTTTTAATGTTGCTGCCAGTACCGCATCTGTGATGTTGTACATTTCTTTGCGCAATTCACTGTAACGCAACTTTTCATTAGCAGACAATACGCATATAATGCGTGATTTCCATTTACCTCCAAATATTGCCAGTCCATATTCAAGCGGACATCGTATATCGTCATCTAATTTTTTCTTATATTTCGCCATAAAAGATCACCTCCAAGCTGTTTTTTTTCATTATAGCCTGAAGGTGATCATTTTTGAAGTTACTATGAAATTTATTAGTGGCTTCTGAATTAACTTTGTTGCAGTTCTTATTTATTGCAATTTTTATTTGTTACAATTTTTATTTATTACAGTTCTTTCTTAATTGTAACTCTTTGTTATTACAGCTCTTTCTTATTCTCTGCACCCGGTGTTGTAACAATCACTTTCGCTGGTGTAATGATCAGTGCGCCCTTTGCCGTTGCTGCACCATGGAACATTCCCTCTACCATGGTCTTGAATGTATCTACAAGAGTTCCTTCTGTTACATACTCAGCAGTACCTTTAATCTGATAGCCCTCAAGACTCTGTGCATCGTATACGGAGATCGCGATTTTTCCATCATTTGCCTTTAAATTGTTTAATGTTGTCTCAAGGAACACATCTCCTACAACCAGCTTTCCATCTTCGGTAACATCCTTAAAAGCAACTGGCACTACGTTTGGTTCTCCATTTGCACATGTTGCAAGATCCCACATACCATTCTTTAATACTTTAACTACAGATTCATTTAACATCGAATATACCTCCAAATTTCTTTGTATTGTAACGACTCAAAGCTACACCTTGATTTCATATGGCTTTGAACAGTTACTATAGTAACGAATTTGCTTCTAATTTGGAAGATATTGGCAAATTTATGAGTAACTAGTAAATTTCATAGTGTAGAACAGCACAGAATTTCATAGTATCGCAAAATTTCATAGCATTATAATGAAAATCTATGTTCCTATTTCTTTTCTACAATACTTTCTTTTGTATAACCGTTTTTTGGCAATAAAAAAACCTGAGCAGCATCATTTGCTTCTCAGGTATAAAAATCGTGAGACACGCGGGATTCGAACCCGCGACACCTTGATTAAAAGTCAAGTGCTCTACCGACTGAGCTAGTATCCCATCCTGGGCTAGTTGGATTCGAACCAACGTAATGCAGGAGTCAAAGTCCTGTGCCTTACCGCTTGGCGATAGCCCAACGTCGCAGGGACTTAACCTGCAAGGGTGGGTATAGGGATTCGAACCCTAGACCTCCAGAGCCACAATCTGGCGCGCTAACCAACTGCGCTATACCCACCATAGTATAAAACAATTTTTATAAAAAGATCGGGGTGACAGGATTCGAACCTGCGGCCTCCTGGTCCCAAACCAGGCGCTCTAGCCAAGCTGAGCCACACCCCGACGTTTTCATCGTTGTCTTTCGTGTCCCTCAAGACATGCACTAGTATATAACATCGCAAACGATTTGTCAACAGTTTTTTTTAAATTTTTTCATTTTTTTCTTCAATGGCTCTTTTGTGTCTGTTTTTCAAACAAATCCATACTTATAATGACCTCCCGTCAAAATGACAATGATCCCAAAGATGCTGTCCAACTGGACAGCATCTTCCATTACGCAGTCGATTTCTTTATCTTATTCTTCTGTTAGCGCATCTTCTCCCTGAGCTGTTTCTTCCTTATTATAAATATCCACGAAGGAATAGGTCTTTCCATGTGTCTTATAGCCCGGCATTGTGTCAAGGCTGACTGCATGAATGCTGTTGAAAATGCTCTTGTCAATCAGCGGATTGTCTCTCTTTAAACGGCGAATCAGCGTCTTGATCTCCTGACGCTTGGAACCACCGCCGCCATTATCGCACATCGTACAGTTTTCAGTAAAGCGGCATGCGCACTGAATAAATTCCAGTTCGTTGTAACGCTTCCATGCAATGATATCGTCCTCATGGATGCAATACATTGGGCGAATGAGCTCCATTCCCTCGAAGTTGGTGCTGTGAAGCTTTGGCATCATAGCCTTTAACTGGGACGCATAGAACATACCAATCAGCGTGGTCTCGATAACATCATTAAAATGATGACCAAGTGCAATCTTGTTGCAGCCCAGCTCCTTTGCCTTGTTATACAAGTGACCGCGGCGCATTCTTGCACACAGATAGCACGGAGACTTATCGGTGCTGTTTGCTACCTCAAAGATGTTGGTCTCGAAAATCGTGACCGGAATATCGAGAAGCTTTGCATTCTGTTCAATCTTATTACGGTTTCTTTCATTATATCCCGGATCCATCACCAGAAATACCAGTTCAAACGGAACATCACCGTAACGCTGAAGCAGCTGCATCAGTTTTGCCATCAGCATGGAATCCTTTCCACCTGAAATACAGACTGCGATCTTATCATTTTCCTGAACCAACTCATAATTCTTTACCGCCTGAATAAAAGGATTCCACAGTTCTTTTCTATATTTTTTCATGATGCTGCGTTCGATTTCCCGGCTCGGTTCGAGTGTTTTTCCCATTTTTGTCATTCCTTTTCTATATAATGATATTGGTGTCAAAAGGCATTTTGACCCCTTTGATACCAGATTGCTACGTGCTTTGCTTTACAAAATACGTTTCAGCTCTTGTAAAATCTTGTACCTGATATATACAAACATATTTTTTTCTTTGTGTCAAGTCAATTCCTTGTAGCATGTATCAAAAATGTTCAAAAACTCCTCCAACTCCTCGCGCGTAGTCGCACTTCCCATACTAATGCGCCACGAAGAAAGCGCCCTCTTCCGATCCCTGCTGATGGCAAAAACAGACCTTGACGGCGTATTCTCTACGGAGCATGCCGACTTAACGGATACACAAACATCTCGCTGTGCCAGTGCCTTCTGAAACGCGACACCCTTCACACCCTCTACGCTCAGATTCAAAATATGCGGAACACTATTCTTTGGGCTGTTAATCTGCACGCGACTGTACGAAGACAACGATTTTCTCAGCATTTGATTGTACTCACACATGCGCGCATTTACCTCATCCTCTTGCGCGAGTGCCATCTCAAGTGCCAGTGCAGATGTCACCGCCATGGCTAGTGCCGGTGTACCGCTTCGATAAATCGTGGTACTGGCTCCTCCGTTTAACAGCGGCTCCATCGGCACACCTTCCCGTTTTAATAAAATTCCGCTTCCATTTAAGCCGCCAAACTTGTGCGGTGCAAGACTCATCGTGTCGATGCCATCAAATGAAAATGGTATTCGTCCAATCGCCTGTGTCGCATCCACATGAAGGCGGCAATCCGGATATTTCTTTTTAATCGCAATAATCTTATCAATCGGCTGAATGGTTCCAAGCTCACTGTCAATCGCACAGACGGAAATCAGAACAGTATGCTTTGTCATCAGATCCTCTAACTGTTCACAATCCACCATGCCGTCTCTCATGATGTCAAGCAGATCAATTTCACTGTCTTTTTCCTGCAAGGCTGTCAGTGTACCACTTACTGAGGAATGTTCAAGCGGTGTAGAAATAATATGGCGTCCAATATGGCGTGATGCCTGCGCAATTCCCTTAATTGCAGTATTATTTGACTCCGTTGCGCCAGAGGTATAGATAACTTCATCCGGTCTTGCATCAAGAAGACGCGCAATTGTCTGAGTTGCCTCCTCCATCCGTTCCTTTGCGCGAATCCCCGCCGGATGGACGGAATTGGGATTTCCAATATATTCTTTTTCAATTCGGCAAAAACACTCCAGCACACGTTCCTGTGCCGGAGTGTTCGCCGCATAATCCAAATAAATCATGATCTGATTATGCCTCCTGATTTTTCACTTTCGTCAGTAACTCGGTCATTGAATGACCGAGGATTCCCACGCCAGATTCCTAAATCCTAGCGTTTTCAATAAATTTTGCTGTATACTTACCTTGACGCTTTGACTATTACTCAGCAGCCAACTCATTAACAGCCGCCTCCAGCTGCTCAAATGCCTGCTGCAATACAGAACGCGGACAAGCCACATTAAATCGCTCAAAGCCCTCTCCGTCCGGTCCGAACATCGCACCGCTGTCAAGCCACAGATTCGCTTTATTCTCGATCAGATCCTGCCTCTGTGCCTCCGTAAGACCAAGTGCGCGAAAATCAACCCATAAAAGATAAGTGCCTTCCGGCTGGATCATCGAAAGCTTCGGAAGTCTTGTCTGAATAAATTCACGGACAAATGTGATATTTTCTTCCAAATACGTCTTTAACTGTGTCAGCCAGTCCTCGCCATATTCATAGGCAGCCTGACATGCCTCTAAGCCCATGACATTGACCTGACTGTAGCCTGCCGCATCGACTGCCTTCTTGAACTTTTGGCGAAGCGTCTCGTTCGGAATAAAAATATTGGAAACCTGAAGACCGGCAAGGTTAAATGTCTTGCTCGGTGCAGTGCAGGTAATGCTGATATTTGCAAAATCTTCCGAAAGCGATGCAAACATCAAATGCTGATTGCTGCCCCAGGTAAAGTCGCTGTGAATCTCATCACTTACAACAGTCACACCGTAATGAATGCAAAGTTCTCCGACCTTCTCTAACTCCCACTTCTTCCAGACGCGGCCAACCGGATTGTGCGGACTGCACATCAAAAAAAGCTTTACGTGATTTTCACGAATTTTACTCTCAAAATCCTCAAAGTCAATCTCATAATGACCGTCAATTAACTTTAACGGACTGTTTACGACAACACGCTCATTGTCTGTAATGACCTCGGTAAATGGATAATAGACAGGCTGCTGTAACAAAACAGCCTCTCCCGGCTTTGTATATGCACGCACGGCAGCTGCCAACGCAAAAACAACGCCCGGTGTCTTGATCAGCCATTCATTCTGAATCTTCCATGAAAAATGCTTCTCGTACCAACCGGAAAGTGCCTGAAAATAGGGTTCCTTCGCATCGCTGTAGCCATAAATTCCATGCTCTGTGATCTGACGAAGACGCGCACTGACCTTAGGCACTGTAGGAAAATCCATATCAGCCACCCACAGCGGCAAAACGCCCTCATGTCTGCCTCGTTCTTTTGCAAAATCATATTTTAAGCAGTCCGTACCTCTGCGGTCTGTAATTTTATCAAAATCAAACTTCACCCTTCATCCTCCAAATTCTGCCAAATTCGTGTTTTCAAGTTCCACATTTTGCAAAAGTGAATCCCTTCAATCAATCTTCTCCGTTTAATGCCTGATCCAGATCGGCAATCAGATCGTCTACATTTTCGATGCCGACGGAAAAACGAAGGAAATCCTCGGTAATACCAAGACGCTCTCTTGTCTCAACCGGAACATCGCCGTGTGTCTGTAACATTGGATACGTCATAAGAGACTCTACACCGCCAAGGCTCTCTGCATAAGTGATCAGACGAATGCGCTCAAGTACGCGGCGCGCAGTTGCTTCGCTGTCGGTGCGAAGCGAAATCATGCTGCCAAAGCCGGTTGTCTGCTTCTTGTTGATTTCGTATCCCGGATGATCTTCCAGACCAATGTAGTAAACCTGCTTGATCTTCTTCTGGGTCTTTAACCACTTTGCGATAGCAAGTGCGTTCTCCTGCTGACGCTCCATACGAATCGGCAGTGTTTTGATACCGCGGATTAACAGATAGCTGTCAAACGGAGCCAGACAGCTTCCAACGGTCTTATACAGGTAACGGATTTTTTCTGCAAGATCGTCTCTTGAAGTGGATAAAAATCCTGCCAGTGTATCGTTATGTCCTCCGAGGAACTTCGTTCCGCTGTGAAGGACAAGGTCTGCGCCAAAGCGGATTGGCTTCTGGAAATAAGGAGATAAGAAAGTATTGTCTACAATCACAAGAAGGTTATATTTATCTGCAAGGCGTTTCATCTCGGCAAGATCAGTAATCTGCATGGTCGGATTGCTCGGTGTCTCGATATAAAGAGCCTTTGTGTTGCTCTGAATGGCAGCTTCCGTTGCAGCGACATCTGCTGTGTTGACATAAGTGAAGCTCAATCCGCGCTTCTCTCCCGTTGTCTGGAACATACGAACGGAACCGCCATACAAATCCTCTGAGCATACAATATGATCTCCGGACTCAAACAGTTCCATGCACAGCACAATCGCTGCCATACCATTTGCACAAGCTACGGTATCCTTAGCCTCTTCGAGTGAGGTCACGATCTCTTCCAGCTCACTTCTGGTCGGGTTACTCTCTCTTGTGTAATTAAAGCCCGTGGTCTGACCGATACCCGGATGGTAGAAGGTCGCGGTCTGGTAGATCGGTGTGCATACGGAACCGTATGGATGACCCTCCTCATACTCATGCTCTCTGTGAATACATCGTGTCTCAAATTTTAAATCCATTCTCTTAGTCTCCTTATATTCAAACTTTCCTATCTATCTGTATCAGCATTCTTTTCTTTCTACAGTTCCTTTAAAGAATACCTTTTTTCTTTGCTATTGTCCATAATTAAAAAACAATAAGTCGCTATAGCATGTCCCTATAGCGACTCACAATTCAATAATTAATGGCTTTCTTCCATAATCTAGCCAAATCTACACTTTTCGCAAAGTCCACTCTGCCATTAATCGTTCATCACATATTCAGCAAAATCCAGTCTGCCACTGATGCCACCAGCAAAAAGGCAACGCTGATCATGAAAACGACTGTCTTTAAACCAATCACAGCGAAGTGATTTCGCCAGCCATTCTTTGCCTCCTTCTTCTCATCTGCGTTCTCTTTCTTTCCTTTGGCAAGGAGCATTCCTGCCACCAGAAACAATCCAATCGCGCCGATCAGCAGCAGTCCATCCTTCATGATTTCCAATCCGTTTGCCGCTTGAAAGTGTCCAAAGAGAAAGCCGCCTGCAAACAATATAACGGACAAAACAGCAGCAGCTATCATACCGATCACAAATGCCTTTCCTACATCTGCTATGACCTTTTTTACTGTCTCTTTTGTATCTTTTCTGTTCGGTGTCATACGCAATTTCCTGTCTCACAGCCGTGTGTCGGATCACACATATGGCATGCAACAAAATGACCGCCGCCGATGTCACGAAGCTTTGGCATTTCCTGACGGCAAATCGGCATTGCACATTTACATCTTCCCTGAAACTTGCAGCCTGCTGGGGAGTTGATCGGGCTTGGAACTTCGCCCTCAAGACGAATTTTCTCCTCGTCTCTCTTCTTCTCAACCTTCGGATCCGGAATCGGGATTGCAGACAGCAACGCTCTGGTGTATGGATGCTGCGGATTTGCATATAGCTCCTCAGAGGTAGTCAGCTCGACAAGCGTACCAAGATACAGTACAGCGACACGGTCGGAAATGTGCTTTACCATGGACAGATCGTGTGCAACAAACAGATAAGTCAGTCCCATGCGCTTTTGCAAATCAATCAAAAGATTTACGATCTGCGCCTGAATGGAAACGTCCAGCGCAGAGATCGGCTCGTCAAGAACGAGAAATTCCGGCTCGACTGCGAGTGCGCGCGCGATACCGATACGCTGTCTCTGACCACCGGAGAACTCGTGGACGAAACGGTTTGCATGTTCTCTATTTAAGCCAACCAGTTCCAAATAGTGATAGATGCGCTCGTTACGCTCTTTCTTATTTTTTGCCAGATGGTGAATGTCGATTCCCTCACCGATGATCTCTGCAACGGTCATACGCGGGTCAAGGGAGCCATACGGATCCTGGAAAACCATCTGAACCGACTTTTTATAATTCTGTCTGGCTTTTCCGGTCAGCTTCTGCGGATCTTGTCCCTTAAACAAGACTTCGCCGTCTGTTCTTGTATACAATCCAATGCAGGTTCGTCCGCAGGTGGTCTTTCCACAGCCGGACTCTCCTACCATTCCGAGCGTTTCTCCCTTGTAGATATCAAAAGAAACATCGTCAACAGCCTTTAAGGTGGCGTTTTTGCCTACCTGAAAATATTTCTTTAAGTGGCTCACAGAAAGGAGCACTTCTTTTTCGTTGTCCATATCTTACTCCTTCTCTTCTCCCGGCATCTCTACCTTCGGTGCCAACGGATGATGCAGCCAGCAGCTTGCCTCGTGTCCCTCACCGAAATCCGTCACCTCCGGCATCTGCTCTTTGCATATTTCCATGCAATATTCACATCTGGTACAGAATGGACATCCAACCGGTGGATTTAACAAATCCGGCGGTGTGCCTGGGATGGAGGCCAGCACCTGCTTATTTTCAAGGTCAAGTCTTGGCACGGAACGAATCAATGCCCATGTATACGGATGTCTCGGACGATAGAAAATATCCTCGCAATTTCCGCGCTCGACGATCATGCCGGAATACATAACAGCAATCTTCTGTGCGATGTTTGCCACAACACCAAGGTCATGCGTAATCATGATAACAGAGGTATTATGCTCTCTCTGTAAGCCCTTGATGATATCAAGAATCTGTCCCTGAATGGTTACGTCCAGTGCCGTAGTCGGCTCATCACAAATCAGAATCTTCGGATCACACGCAAATGCGATTGCGATCATGACACGCTGTCTCATACCGCCGGAAAACTCGTGCGGATACTGGCGTACACGCTTCTCCGGCTCCGGAATACCAACCATGCGAAGCATTCTTACAGCCTCTTTTTTTGCCTCATCCTTTGTCATGTGCTTGTGCGCCATCAGATTTTCCATGATCTGCTTGCCGACACGCATCGTCGGATTTAAGGAAGCCAATGCATCCTGAAAGATGATTGCAACCTCACCGCCCTTGTATGCCTGCCATTGCTTCTTATTATAATTAAGAATGTTCTCTCCATGGTAGAAGATCTCGCTGCCTTCTTTGATCTCGCCTTGCGGCCCTTTGATCAATCCCATGATGGTCTTTGCTGTAACGGACTTTCCACAGCCGGACTCACCTACAATGGCAAGTGCCTCGCCTTCCTTTAAATCAAAGGAAACACCGCGCACGGATTTGACTTCACCCGCATAAGTATGGTAGGACACTCTTAAGTTTTTTACTTCTAATATCGTATCATTTTTCTGGTCACTCATAGTTTCTCCTTTGTCTTACTGGCGAAGTCTCGGATCGAGTGCATCACGCAGTCCATCACCGAGCAGGTTAAATGCCATAACGATTACACACAGAACCAGACACGGCCAAACCAGCTGTGTCGGATAGAAATCAAGTGTCTGCTGTCCCTGCGAAATCAAAACACCCAGACTGATCTCCGGTGCGGTCAGACCGATTCCAAGAAAGCTAAGTCCTGCCTCCGTAAAGATGAAGGACGGAATAGAAGTTGAAATATTTAAGATCAAAATTCCTAACATATTCGGAACGTAATGCTTTAAGATGATACGTGACGGCTTTGCGCCAAGCACCTCTGCCGCATAGACATACTCGGATTCCTTTAACTGCTTGATCATACCGCGAACCTGTCTGGCAGTGCTGCACCATGCGGTAATACTAAGGGCAACCAGCAGAGCAAACATGTTGTTTCCTAATACCATCATGATCAAAATGGTAATCAGTAAGCTTGGAAGAGAGTTGATGACCTCGATGATACGCATCAAAACATCATCCACCCAGCCGCCAAAGTGTGCCATGGCAGCACCATACAGCGTTCCGACAACCAGCTTAAGTGCAGTTGCGACAAGTGCAATAATAATAGAAGCTCTTGCACCCATCCAGACACGCGAGAACAGATCACGGCCCAGATAGTCGGTTCCGAACCAATATTTTGCGCTCATTCCCTGGTTCTTCTCTTTTACATTCTTTGAAACAAAATCATAGCCTCTGATATATGGCCCAATAATAACCATAATCACTACCAATCCAAGCACGATAAGAGACGCCATCGCTACCGGATTTTTCTTCAATCTTCTCCAGGCATCCTGCCAGTAAGAAATTGTTGGGCGGTCAATACGCTCTGCTTCTTCTTTTGTATAGCCAACCCGCTTAAATTTATCAGCTGTGAGCATGTTTTCTCCTCCCTTACTTTCTTCTCTTACCCGGCATCTCAATTCTCGGATCGACGAATACATACAGAATATCCGTAATAAAGATGACAGCAATATACAAAATTGACAACAGTACCGTCTCACCCAGTACGATTGACAGATCCTGATTGTTTACAGCCGTTACATAATATTGTCCGATTCCCGGAATGGCAAAAATACTCTCAATAAAGAAGGAGCCCGTGATACACATGGCAACCGACATTGGCAACTGTGTCATAACCGGAATAAAGGAATTGCGTAAGATGTGCTTGCGAATAATTGCGCCCTTGCTTAAGCCTTTTGACTCTGCCGTCAATACGTAGTCCTGATTAACAACGTCTAACATGGAAGTCTTTAACAATCTCGTATAGGTGGCAATGTAAGAAAAGCAGCCGGTCAATGTCGGAAGCACCGTATACTTCCAGCCGCCAAACCACAGATCCTTTCCTTCCGGCCATCCAATCGTTGGGAACCATCGCAGATTACCTGCAAAAATCTTCTGCAGCAACAATCCAAAGATCAGATGCGGCACGGATATCAATAGTACCGACAATCCGACAATCAGATAATCTACGAAAGTTCCCCTCTTCATTGCCGCCACAATTCCAAGCAGCAATCCTACCGTTACGCCAAGCAGCATCTGCTGAATACCAAGTCTTGCCGATACCGGAAGCTTTGTCTTTAACAGACCTGTTACGGTCTGACCTGCATATACAAAGGATTCACCAAAGTCACCCTTACACATTTTTTTCATTGTGATTAAATAACGTTCCATTACCGGCTTGTCCAGACCGTAGCGCTGGTACAAAACAGTACGCGTCTGTTCCGGCAGATGGTCTGCTCTCTGGGTCAGCGGATCGCCCGGAACCGCTTCCAGCAGGAAAAAGGTCGCTGTTGCAATCAGAAAGATCGTCAGAACCAGCTCGGCAAAACGCCTGATCAAATATCTACCCATGATCGGATCTCCTGTTCTTTTCTTTCTATTTCTCACATTACTTATTACGAAAAGGAAGGGCCCGCATATCGAGCCCTTCCAAAACGCTTGGGTTTCTATTCTTAAATCTCACTCTATACGTTCTTTGTAGGATTTACTTCTCTCGTATCTTTCTTGTATTTCCTTCAAAGTTTCCCGTTTGATTACTCGTTCTTACCGTCGATATAAGTCCAGATGAACTCTGCACTTGCGCCGAAGGAGGATGTACGATAATCCTTAACCCAGTTCTGAAGCAGAACCTGCTTAGTAGCATGATAGATCGGTGCGAATGCACAGTCGTCTAACAAAAGAATCTTCTCCATCTGCTCGTAGATCTCAAGACGCTTATCCATATCAGTCTCACCATTCAGCTCATCCGCTAACTTATCATACTCTTCATTGCTATATCCGCCGAAAGACTTTCCATATGCATTGGTGTAATAAGTATACAAAAAGTCAAGCGGATCGTTGTAATCGGAATACCATCCGCTTAAGAAGAAGTCGTAGTTTCCTTCGTTTCTCTCTGCGATGTACAGGGAGCTGTCTCCGGCTACGCTTAAATCAACGGTGATTCCAAGAACTTCCTCGATCGACTGCTGGATATACTCTCTCTCAGCCTGTCCCTCGGTTGTGGAACCGCTTGTCAGGTATGTGATGGTGATGTCCTCCATCGGAGTCTCAACACCCAACTCATCCAGACCTTCCTGGAACAGAGCTACGATCTTATCGGTATCACCTACATACTCATTGTACTCATCCTCGATGACATTGCCTGCCTGCTCGCGATAAGAAGTACCATTGAAAGTAATTGCCGGTGCAACGTAGCTGTATGCCGGCTCATACTTTCCATATACGGCATCGATCATCTCCTCGCGGTCAATACAGTAGGAAAGAGCCTTGCGAATCTTTACGTTGCTCATCAGACCGGACATACCGCCGTCTACAGAATTAAAGCAAAGACCGATGGTTCCCGGATAATCGGTTACAAGATACTGATACTTGCCTTCTTCTGCTTCCTTTGCAAACTTGATTGCGTAGTCACCGCTTGGCTGGTACTGATCTAACTCACCATTCTCAAACATGGTAGCTGCAGTAGACTCCTGTGCTACGATATACCAGTTAATGGTATCCAGATGTACGTTCTCAGCATCCCAATACTCTGGATTCTTTGTCCATACCATCTTGTTGTCCTCAACCAGCTCACTCATGCAGAACGGTCCGTTGTATACACAAAGAGTCCAGTCCTTGCCCCAGTTGTCGCCGGCTGCCTCAGCCAGATCCTCACGAGTCGGGTACAAAGGAGTCGCTACTAACTTAGACTCGAAAGTCGGGTCCGCTACCTTTAAAGTAACCTGGAAGGTATAGTCGTCAACTGCTACTGCCATAACATCATCAGCAGAACCCTCACCAGAGTTATACTCCTCTGCTCCTACTACGTTATAGATGAAAGATGCATAATCATATCCATAATCCGGATTTAACAGACGCTTCCAGCCGTACTCATAATCATGAGCGGTAACGGCAACGCCATCGGACCACTTTGCATCCTCTCTTAAATGATACGTATAAACAGTTCCGTCATCGGAAATGTCAACACTCTCTGCTCCTGCTAAGATGAAATGCTCACCATCCTCGTCTGCAACGTTACGATACAGACCATCGTAGCAAGCTGCCATCATCCAACGCCATCCCATATCCTGAACGTCATAATTGTTTCCGAATGCAGTTGCTCTTACATTGATTACCTGCTCGTCGGTCAGCTCAGTTGCCTGAGTACTTGTCTCATCTGCAAATACTGCCGGTGCAAATGTACCAACCGTCATAACACCTGCCAGTAATGCTGCACACACTTTCTGTATTTTTCTCATTTTTTTCCTCCTTGGATTCGCGAAATGCGCCTTTCATTATAACGCTTCTTTCTCGAAAAGTCCAATGGATTTTCTGTAATTTCCAGAATTATTGTTTATGGTCTCTGACCCATACCACCCTCAAGAGTGATAGTCTCGCCGTTCATATACTTGAAGTCCGGAGACGCCAACTGTACGCAGACACGACCGATTTCAAGCTCTGCATCGCCAAAATGACCAGCCGGCGGCATCTTTACGTTTGCCTTGAATGCGCCCGGATATGCCTTCTCAAACTGCTCCAGCTGTGCCGTCCATGCTAATGGGCAGATTACATTTACGTTAATTCCGTCCTTCGCCCACTCGGTAGCAGCTACACGGGACAGACCGCGAATGCCTTCCTTCGCTGCTGCATATGCGCACTGTCCATAATTTCCAAACAATCCTGCACCGGATGCAAAGTTAATAACGCTGCCCTTGGACTTTGCCAGATATGGATAACAAGCCTTCATATAATGAAATGTTGCATACAAACCGGAATACATAGCAAGATTAAACTGATCCGTTGTGTGATCGGCAATGGAAACACCGGAAGCGGATGCCTGTGCATTGTTGATCAGCACATCGATTCCGCCAAACTCCTTTACAGTCTCCTCTACAACCTTATTTACAACTGCTTCATTGTCTGCATTTGCATTTACATCTGCCTGCATAATCAGAACCTTAATTCCATAAAGACGCTCTAACTCTTCCTTTGCGTCTTCAAGCTTCTTCACATTGCGTCCTGTAATCACCAGATTTGCTCCCTCTTTTGCATAAGCGGTTGCAATTCCGTATCCGATAGAACCACATCTTCCGTCACTCAAAACGGCGCGTCCTGCTCCAGTAATAATGGCTGTCTTACCTGTTAAAAATCCCATTGGCTCTCCCTTCGTTTCTGTGTCTTTTGACAACTTTTCTTTCGTCCGCACAGATTTCATGTAGAATCATCATACCATATCACAGCTAGAATCACAAGCTTATTTTTATCATTAATTCGCAAAAGTTAGTTGCGACTTATTCTCATTTTTTCATCCATTTTTAATTGACTTCTTGCAAATTCAGTGCTAAGGTATCATTGGGGTTATGTTGAATGGTTACTATTTACCCTCTATTTGTATATTGTTTTTAACTAATTTTATTCTAAGGAGGATACTTACTCATGGCTAATGGACATGACTACGGAGAGAGAAGTCTCCAGATGCACTACGAAAAGCGTGGTAAAATCGAAATCGTTCCTACTGTTCCGGTTAAAACAAGCGAGGATCTTTCCCTTGCATATACTCCTGGTGTTGCAACACCATGTCTGGCTATTCAGAAGAATCCGGAACTTTCTTTCTGCCTGACACGCCGTTGGAATACCTGCCTTGTTGTCACTGATGGTACTGCTGTTTTAGGACTGGGCGATATCGGTCCGGAAGCCGGAATGCCGGTTATGGAAGGAAAATGCGTACTGTTTAAAGCATTTGGTAATGTAGATGCTTTCCCATTATGCATTAAGAGCAAGGATGTAGACGATATCGTAAATACGGTTGCACTGATCTCCGGAAGCTTTGGCGGTGTAAATCTTGAGGATATTTCAGCTCCGCGCTGCTTCGAGATTGAGAAGAAGTTAAAAGAGCGCTGCGATATCCCGATCTTCCACGATGACCAGCACGGAACTGCTGTTGTCACACTGGCTGGTCTGATCAATGCCTGCAAGCTTACAGGCAGAAAGCCGGAAGAGACCCGCATTGCTGTAAATGGTGCCGGTGCTGCTGCCATTGCGATCTCCAAGCTGTTGATTTCTTATGGTTTTGCTGATATTACACTGTGCGACCGCACCGGAATTATCTATGACGGACGTGAAAAAGGCATGAATCCGATTAAGGAGGAAATGGCAAAGATCACAAACAAGAACAAGTTACAGGGTACGTTAGCCGATGCCGTGCGCGGTGCAGATGTATTTATCGGTGTCAGCGCTCCTGGTGTTCTGACAACAGAGATGGTTAAGACTATGGCTCCGAATGCCATCGTATTTGCGTGTGCAAACCCGACTCCTGAGATTAATCCGGATGATGCAAAGGCCGGCGGTGCTGCTGTTATCGCAACCGGAAGAAGCGATTATCCAAACCAGATCAACAACGTACTTGCATTCCCTGGAATTTTCCGCGGTACCTTTGACGTTCATGCAAAGGAAATCAATGATGAGATGAAGTTTGCCGCAGCAAAGGCTATCGCTTCTATCATCCCGGATGATCAGATTCGCGCTGATTATATCATTCCGGAGGCATTCAACCCGGTTGTTGCACAGACGGTTGCTGCCGCTGTCGCAGAAGCTGCTAAAAAGAGCGGTGTAACAAGAGAATATGCAACTCTTTAAGACCAGCAGATAAGTCGACTGTGAGTTGAATAAAAAGAGACATGCAGCCAGCCATGGTTGTGTGTCTCTTTTCTTGTTTCCACAATGCAGCTTTCAGAGCAGTGATTCAGACGGTTTCTTTTGTCTTTGCACTTTTATAACTGCGGCATGCTTTCACGAAATTTTGGGCAAATGCCGGATTGGAATAATAGGACAGATGTGCAAATCCCCACCAGTGATCAGGTCCGGCATGCACACATTCCCAGCTTCTCTTTCCGACTGGCTTTTTTGCTGTCGCGCATGTGCCATTGTCTTCGCTGTCATAATAATGAAATTCATGACCGCGTATTGACTCTCCAACATGCAAAAAGCTTTCGGCATGGGATGTGAGTGTTAGATAGCCAAAGCGCACCAGTCTGTCTTTTTTGCTGCAGTTTGCATGAATTACACCTGTCATCGGGTACGGTATTCCTTCATTGTCACAAATCGTATCGTGCAAATACATGAAACCGCCGCATTCAGCCAGTGACGGCATTTTTGCTTCAATAGCGGACTTTATCGCACTTCGCATGGATTCGTTCTGCGCGAGTTCTTTTAAGTGCAATTCCGGATACCCTCCTCCTAACAGGATACCATCCAAATCAGGCGGCAGCGACGTATCATGCAATGGCGAAAATGATATGATTTCTGCACCAAATGATTTTAACAGTTCAAGATTATCTTCATAATAAAAGCAGAATGCTTCATCCTCTGCCACACCGATGCATACTGTCGGGTGCGTATCCGATGCAATTATTCGCTGAGTGAGCTGCGAGTTCTGATTGGTATTGGCTGCATGGACTGTGTTAATTGTATGGATTCTGTCTTCTGCAGATTCCTGTTTGCTGCTGACTAATGCATCCTGTTCGATCTTTTGCGCACTCTGTGCAATTTCAATGATCTGCCCGATATTTGCATTTTCACCAAAAATCTGTGCTGCTGTCTCTAATCGTTTCTGAATGTCTTTCAGTTCGGACGGCATGATCAGACCCAGATGACGGCTCTCGATTCGCACGTCCTCCCGTACTGGAAATGATGCAACAACCGGAATGCCAAAAGCAGTCTCAATTTCTTTTGCAAGCACTGCTGCAAAGGATGCCGGTGTCTGATTAAGGATTATACCTTTTATCAGATGCGCCGTATCATATTGAAGAAAGCCGCTTAGAAGCGCCAGAAGAGAACGCCCCATTCCTCTTGCATTTACGGTCAGTAAAATCGGCGTATTTGTTGCTTTTGCAAGTGCATAGGAGGACGCTTCCTCACGTATCCCGCCCAGTCCGTCATATAGACCCATAACGCCTTCGATCACAGCCAGGTCACGGCTGTCTTTTCTTTTGGCAAGAAGCATTCGCGTTATACTGTCTTCTGTAAAAAAAGGATCCAGATTTCTGGAATTAATTCCGAGAACCGTCTTGTGAAACATCGGATCAATATAATCCGGACCGCACTTAAAGGACTCTAAGCGATACGCTCGATCCTTCAACGCCTGTAACAGCGCGCAGGTAATCAGCGTTTTGCCGCTTCCGCTCTGCGGCGCGGCAATCATGATGCGTGCGCCCGGATTTCCTATTGCTTTCGTTCCCTCGTCTGGATTCTGTACACTTGCTTTAGGTGCCTGCATTTTTGTTGTCTCCATCTGTCAGTTCTCCTCTTTCGGCTGGGTTGGTTCTTTTAATGACAGCAGATCAAAAGATGCAATCAATACCGGATTTTGTGCCTGCATTAAATTGTAACGTCCAAGCTTATGTGCACGGCTTGCCTGAATCTGAGTTAATTGCACGTTCTCCAACGGATACTTTTCAATCAGTTCTGTAATCTGTGCAATTGTTTCAAGCGAGATGGCATTGATAACAACACGCACACGCGGATATCTATTTTCGTGAAGGTATTCTTGCCCGCTGCCCCCCGTCCTCTTCTCTTTTTCGTTTTTCTGCTCATTCTGTTCCATCTTCATTTGAATTGCATACAAAATGTCGCTGAGCGCACCGCTGCTGCCACCTATAAATACATGAGTTGGCATTGGAATCTCTTCAAAGCCTTCCGGTGCCTTTTTATGAATCACTGTAACCTGATCCGTCAGTCCAAGAAGTGCCATATTTTCCTTTGTCAGATTGACAGCCTCTTCCTTCTGTTCAATGGCAAATACATGAATGTCCGGCGAGAGGCGCGCACACTCTGCACTGACTGAGCCTGTTCCGCTGCCCACATCATATACAACCGCATGACGAGTCAGTTCCAGGCGGCTGATACTGAGTACGCGAATCTCATTTTTCGTCATCGGAACTTTCGTGCGTGAGAAGATCTCATCTGCCATGCCCGGTGTCAGAATCGGATTGGTATCGATAGCCGATTTATTCTCGATCAAACAGATATAAATGCCTTTTGGCAGATTGCAGATAAATGTTTCCAGTTTAGCGGATGCTTTTGCTTTATCTGAATTGTCCATTAAATAAAATTCATTGGGTGAAAATACAAACAGCTTTTCATCCGGATAAGAAAGCCGATATCCTGCATAAATTTTTACATGACCAAGCCCTGCTTGATGAAACTTATTGCAAAGCTCTTCAAAGTCTTTTTTCCCGGACAATAAAAGAAATACTTTTCTATTCTCACGGACGAGACGAACCACATTTGTCTGTCTTCCGTGAATACTCGCAAGTATTGCATCCTCCCAACTGACGCCAAAACGCGCCGCAAGCGCACTGACAGATGAAATACCTGGTAAGATTGTCGTTTCTGATCTTAATGTACCTGCCGCATTTGCCGCATCTAATGCCATCGCCATTGCCTGCGCACCGCTGTAAAAGCCGCTGTCTCCGGAAAATGCCGCTGCCGCATTTGTATACTCCGGATGCGCGATTAAATAGGAAATAATATCGTCAGCCCGATAATATGGCACTTTAACGCCTTTACCAGGCAGATTTTCAAGCATTCTTGATGCGCCGAATACAACCTCTGCCTCCTCGAATGCATGAAAGCTTTCTCTTGTCATGCCCTCGATACTTCCCATTCCGATTCCGGCAAGTGTTATTTTCCGACTGCGATGTAGCAAAATATCCTCTTTTAAAAGTTCCTCTAGCTTCTTTGCCGTGTCATATACACTTTCACAGATGAATACAAACTGTTCTGCTTCACGATCCGAAGACACTTCTGATTGATATATGGTTTCTGCCGGCGGCAAAATTGCGCAGATTCCGGTGCCTGCCTTTCTGGCGGCTTCAATCTTTTCCTCGAAGCCGCCTGCATGACCGCTTATTTTCGTAACCATCCAGTCGATGGAATATTCTTTTAAAATGCACGCATTCATCCGCTCGGAAAACGGTCCCTGCATGGCGATGATCTGTCGTCCTGTGATGCCCTGTGCAGTACAAAGTCGGATGCTCTCCTCTCCTGGAAGCACACGCACAAACAGACGCTTTCTTATTGTTTCGTCTGCCGCATATGTACCCAGATCCTTGCTTCCTGTCGTGAGCAAAATATTTCCTGTCTGCCTTGAAAGCCATTCACTGCATTCTTCATGCGTCTGAAAAGAAAGCAGATCTTGTTCTTTATTTTCTGTACTGCGGCGCAAACGAATCATTGGAACAGACTGGTGAGCTGCTGCCTGACGGACATTTTGCGATACAATCTGTGCATACGGATGAGTTGCATCGACCACTGCATCGTAGCCGCCGTCTCTCATAAGTTCTTCCATCTGCTCCTCGGTCAGGCGACCGCAACGCACATCCAGACGCTCATTATCCATCAGCTCTTTTGCATAATCTGTTGCCACACATACACTGCACGCGATATTCACACTGTCTGTACTGCTCGCTCCACTTGCACGATCTGCATTATATGCACAACTTGCATCTGCAAGAATTTCTGCCAGCTCACGTCCTTCTGTCGTTCCTGCAAATATCAATACTTTTTTCACCGAAATCACCTGCTTTCTGTCAAATCAGGCAGAACACCACGTCTCGCATGAGCGTTGATATGATAATCCCGCCCTGTCACAAGCTTTCCATTCACTACATGACTCTGGGAATTTCCGATAAATACTGTCGTAAACATATCAACCTGCTCGTCCTTTAGCTGCCCAAGCGTGCAAATCTTATACGAAGTGCCTTCTCTTCCGATATTTCTCACATAGCCGCACTTGCGCTCCGGCTCTGTCTTGCGCAGCAAAATCTCACATGCACGCTTTAGATAATCCGGTCGGCCTTTGCTGGACGGATTGTAAATAGCCATGCAGAAATCGCCCTCTGCCGCCGCTAACAATCGCTTTTCGATTACTTCCCATGGTGTCAGACGGTCGCTTAAACTGATCACGCAAAAGTCATGACCAATCGGTGCTCCAAGGACAGCTGCTCCGCTGACTGCCGCCGTAATGCCGGGAATGATCTCAAGCTCGCAGCCTGGGTATTCGGGAAGAAGATCATACATCAAAGAAGCCATGCCATATACACCGGAATCACCGCTGCACACGATCGAGGCCGTGCAGCCTGTTTTTGCCTGCTCAAAGCAAAGACGACAACGCTCTTCTTCCTTTGTCATCGGTGTGGCAATCGTTTTCTTATCCTGAATCAAATCACCAAGCAGCTTTAAATAAACCGGATATCCGGCGATCACATCGCTGTCTTCAAGTGCCTGTCTCGCCTGTGGTGTCATCATTTCAGGCGCTCCCGGCCCGATTCCCACTACGTATATTTTCTGTTCCAAACTCGTAACCTGCCTTTCGTACTGAACCATTTGTCATATTGCATTCGTATGCATCATTACTGCTATTGCTGTCTGACGGACAGTCTTTATCCTTCCTCGTTTAAAATTTCATTGAATGAAATCAAAACGATGGCGAAAATGCGCACATCGCAATCGCTGCTGTCACGCCGTCCTTTGCATATTTGCCTGCAAGAAGCGTTCCATATGATGATGCTGCCATCGCGGAACGCTCACATACATTATCTACGCCAACCGTCTTTTCCACAAATGCGGAGCTGCTGAAACTTCCCGGCACTTTCTTTAGTGTCTCTTCCGTGAATGTAACAAACTCGGCATGAAAATTTGCAGCTGTCTCAATCAATCCAATCTCATCCTTTTTCCGGTCAATCGAAGCAACCCGACAGACTGCTTCTTTCGCAATTCCACATACAGCCAGGCGTTCCCGAATGATCTGCCCGATTGCAGCTGTCTCTTTTCCTCTGCGACAGCCCACGCCCACTACAATGCAGCGCGGCACAAGCCACAGCGCACCTTTCGCGGCATCCTGTATAAAGGGTGAAATGATAATGTCCGAAAAATCATAGTTTGCAAAATCTGTTTTTACTGACACCATTTTCATTGAATCACTCGTTGCATCTTGATTTTTCAAAAGCGGTGTTCGCTTCACTACTGTTCCATCAAAGGAAAGTCTTATGATCTCATCCAAAGTGCGAACTGTAATCGCCTTCCCTGCAAGTGTCTTTGCGGAAACACGCGCAATGCCTTCCTTATTTTGAATTGCATAGCCGTTTTTTTGTGCAAACAAATCTGCCGCAAAGCAATGACTGACATCGGTTGCCGTGGTGATCACTGCCTGCGCATCGAAAAATGATGCAATCTGCCGTGCATATTCGTTGGCTCGTCCGACGTGACCGGATAAAATCGGAATCACATAGTCGCCATTTTCGTCAATCACAATGACAAATGGATCATGCAGTTTATCCTTTAAAAATGGTGCAATCGTACGCACGGCAATCCCAGCTGCTCCGATAAAAATCATTCCCTGCTTTTGTTCAAAGCTTTCTCGTGCATAGGAGGACAATGGCACTGGCGAGTATGCTTCGGATGCACGGCACTTGCTAATACAGCAAACACAAATTGAATCGCTGCTTTGCTCTATAGTCTGAAAGTATGCGCTCAACCGCTTTGCTAATGCCTCTCCCTTTTTTGTAAAGCTGATAATGTTGATACTATTGCTGTTATTACTTGTCTCTTCCATCTGCTGCCTCTTTTGGCTTTTTGTTGCCTGCTGCCTGATCGGTATTTTCTGCGGTTTGAATGGTTTGTGTCTGTCCTGCCTTTTGGACTGCTTGTGCCGGCTTTGCCTGATCGGGTTGATCTGTCTTTTTCTTTCGGTATTCTGTCTCAAAGTCAGGCGCATACAGGCATGAAAGCGCATAATCAGACGGCGATACTGCATCTCCCACAAGGACGACTGCCGTCTTTTTGATGCCATACTGCGAAGCGGCCTCATCGAGTGTGGACACTGTACACTTTAAGCAAAGCTGCTCCGGCCATGTTGCCTTGTATACAATTGCTGCTGGCGTTTCCGCGCTGTAGCCGCCCGCCATCAGCCGTTTTGACAGTTCCTTTAGATGACCCGCGCTCAAATAAATTGCCATCGTTGCATGGTGCTCGGCAAAGCTCTCGATGCTTTCCTTTTCCGGCACCGGTGTACGTCCTGCCATGCGCGTGATAATCAGGCTCTGCGACACTTCGGGTACTGTCAGTTCTAAGTCAAGTGCTGCTGCTGCGCCAAAACATGCCGTCACGCCCGGACAAGTCTCATAACCGATTCCAAGTGCTTCAAGGCGATCCATCTGCTCACGGATTGCACCGTAAATACTCGGATCACCTGTGTGAAGGCGCACCATTTTCTTTCCTTCCTGTTCACCTTTTTGTAAGGCTTTTATTACCTCATCAAGTGTCATATAGGCACTGTTTAAGCACTCGCAGCCTTCCTTTGTGTAGGAAAGCAATTCAGGATTGACAAGTGATCCGGCATAAATGACCAGATCGGCCTCCTGCAAAAGCCGCATTCCGCGCACTGTAATCAAATCGGCTGCTCCGCAGCCTGCTCCTACAAATGATACCATAATTTCCTCTCAATCTGCGGCCTGCTTTGCGGCTGCTATGTTTTTGAAATTCCAGACATTGCTGCTCACAGAGCACCCATTCTAAACTCAAGTAAACTGTACTATCCGGATTATGCCTTATATTCTTTTAATTCGTTCAAAAATTCCTCTGCCGCAGCACTCTTTGCCAGTTCGCCATACTGGTTATCGTAGAGAATGCATTCGATTTGCATCCTGCCCCCGGCGCGGCGATTTGTATAATAAAGAATTCGCTCCATCAAATAGTCCATGACAGGCTTTGTCTTGTTCTCTTCTTCCAGATATGCAATGGCCTCCGTGGTTGTCGCGCTGTCCAGAATTTTCATCAGATTGGCGCGGCTGACACCGGCGCGAAGTCCGGCCGCAGCAAGCAGTTCGACTCTGCAGTCTGCCTCGCGTGAGTGCGTATTCATGATGCCGCCTGAAACCTTGACAAGCTTTCCGATATGCCCTGTAAGAAGCATTTTTTCAAAACCACACTCCACTGCCATGTCGATTGTCTCTCCGAAAAAGTTGCTGCACTTGACACTGGCATCGAGATCGTAGCCGTATGTTTCCTTCATAAAATCGAGTCCATAGTTGCCCGGTGAGACTGCTGCGACTGGATACTTTTGTACACGCTGCATGTTTAATTCGAGACGAATCGTATCAAGAAGTGCCTGACTGCTCATCGGTTCGACTACACCGCTTGTGCCGAGTACGGAAATTCCGCCGACAATGCCAAGTCTTGGATTAAAGGTTTTTTCTGCTAACTCAACTCCCTTTGGAATGGAAATAATTACCTTCAATCCGCCCTTATAATCTGCCATTTTGCAAACTTCCAGCACCTCGGATTCAATCATCTGACGCGGCACATGGTTGATTGCTGCATTTCCGACCGGCTGATCCATCCCCGGCCTTGTCACGCGGCCGACGCCAATTCCACCATCAATCTCAATAGTGGCATGGGATGCTTTCTCTTTTGCTTCTTTTTGTTTTTCTTCGCACAATGAATTCGCTGTCTTTGATGGCTGTGAGCCTTTTGCATATGATACTTCTGCATAGACAAGTGCACCTGTCGTGATATCCGGATCATCACCGCCGTCCTTTTCGACTGCACAGCTGACGCTTCCTTCTTTTCGGCTAATCTCTAGCAGCTTTGCCTCGAATATAATTCCTTTTGGTGTCTGGATGGAGATCGTCTCTTTCTTTTTTCCGGTTAACAGCATATATGCCGCTGCTTTTGACGCGGCCGCCGCACAGCTTCCTGTCGTAAATCCGTATCTCATACGCATTTCCTGCCTGACAGCTCGTAAAGTATTGCATTGCAAATGGCTGCCGCAACGTTGCTTCCGCCCTTTCTTCCTTTATTAATGATATAAGGAATGTCTGTCTCCATGATCTCTTCCTTTGCCTCTACCACATTTACAAAACCGACCGGAACACCAATGATAAATGCCGGCTTGTACTGTCCTTTCTGGTACATTTCATACAGTTTCATGAGAGCGGTCGGTGCATTTCCTACCACAAAAATGGTTGGCTTATTCCACGATGACGCAATTTCCATACTAACGGCAGCGCGTGTTGTTTTCTGCTCTTTTGCGAGCCTTGCAACCATCTCGTCTGCCATCAGACATGTCGCTTCACCACCGAAGGCAGCCAATGTTTTTTTGTTTATGCCGGACAATGCCATATTTGTATCCGTCACGATCCCGGCGCCATTTCGGATTAGGTTTTTCAGCTTGTCCAGTGCGCCGTCTGAAAACACGAGCGTGTGCGCATAGTCAAAATCAGCTGTCGTGTGGATAGCACGGCAAATAATAGGTGCTTTCTCTTTGTCTAAGACAATATTTCGCTCTTTTAATTCCGCCGCGATGATCTCAAAGCTTCGCTTTTCAATCTCGCCCGGAAGTACAAATTGTGTTTTCCGTTGAGCCGGTGCATTTTCTTTGTCGATTTTTGCTGCCGCAGCTATTGTCCCCTGTGTGTCCATTGACTTTTTCACATCCTGAATATGACTAATATAAAGTTTCTGAATCAAATCGAACTCACCCAGACCTTTTACAATGCAAGTTGGCTCGATTCCTGCTGCCTGAAATTGAGACTTCCACGAATCCGCTTCGTCACCTGCCATGTCGTTGTTTGCATGATCTCCGGCAACGACCATAAGTGGCTGTAAGATTGCTCTCTTGCAGCCTTCCTTCTTTGCAAGCTCAATCACGTCAGCAACCGTTGGAATGGCCTCGACTGTTCCAATATAATAATGCTTTGCTTTCCGCGACAGCACCTTTTGCATTTCATGATAAACCTCATTTGCATGATGCTCTGTTCCATGTCCCATAAAGACAATCGCTGTATTCCCATCACTATATTGTTTTGTATATTTCTTTGTAATGTCAATAAGGATCTGCGCTACTGCTTCCATATCATTCTTATCAAAAAGAAGCGGTCTTCCGATGACCATTTTTTCAAAGCTGCTTCGATATGCATTGGCTGCAGCCGCGAGCTGATCAAACTCATATCCCGGCATCATGTGTGTCGGCTGAACGATGACATTTTCTACACCCTGAGCCTTTAATTTTTCCAATGCCTCCTCTACGGTATCAATTACAATGCCATCACGCTTTTTCAGCTTATTTATGATAATCCGGCTGGTAAACGCCCGCTTTATCTCATAATCCGGGTAACGCTCCGCTACTGCACTTTCGATTGCTCCGATTGTACAATTTCGGCTCTCATTATAGCTTGTACCAAAACTTACCATTAAAATTGCCTGTTTCATGCTTTATCTCCCCTCACTTAATTTTCCATTCTGTAAGAGCCAAATTTTATCGCAAAACAGCCTGTTTAATCTTTCATCATGAGAAATAAACAAATATGCAATCCCGGTTTCCTCCTGCAGCTGCTTTAACAGATGAATCATCTGTGCCTGCGATACCATATCCAGCATACTGGTTGGCTCGTCTAATATCAAAAACTCTGGCTTCATTAGCATCGCACGCGCAAGTGCCATACGCTGCAGTTCTCCACCGCTTAACTCAGACGGAAAGCGGCCTACATGTTCCTCATAGATTCCAAAACGTTCCATATATGCTAATAATGCAGATTTTTCATATTTCACCTTTTTCAGGCTGTATGGCTCCTTTAAGCTGTCTGACAGTTTCATCTTTGGATCGAATGACACCTCCGGATGCTGAAAAAGGATCTGAATCTTTGGGCGGACGTTCTTTGAATATGGCATGTGAATTTCTTCTCCCTTAAAAAGGATCTGCCCTGCCGTAGGACGATACAATCCTGCAAGAATTTGTCCAATCGTGGATTTTCCGCATCCGCTCTCACCCATAATGCCAATGCAATCTCCTGTATCAATACAAAAGCTGACGTCATCGACAACCCACGGACTGTGCGGATGATATCGCTTTTTTAAATTTTTTACCTCAATCAGCATAAAGCCAGCACCGTACCTTTCTTCCATCTTTTTCAATAAGCGGCGGTCTTTTCTCGCAGCGCTTCGTACAGAAGCGGCAGCGCTTCGCATAGCGGCAGCCTCCCGAAAAGCCTTCCCTTGGCGGTGCAAACCCCTCTGAGACTTTCAGTCCGTTTTCCGGGAGTGCATCAATGATTGCTCTCGAATAGGGGTGCAGCGGCTGTAAAAAGAATTCTTCCTTTGGTGCAATCTCTATCGTCTCAGATGAGTACAGCACACAGATCGTATTTGCTGCTTTTCTTGCAAAACGCAGATCGTGCGTGACGCATATGATTGTCTTGTCAGTCAATTTTTCAAAACAGTCTGCAACAGTTTGAATGCGCTCTTGGTCAAGCCCTTTTGTAGGCTCATCCGCAAACAAAATCGGAGCATTTTCCATAACACCCATCGCAATCAGGCTTCGCTGCTTCATGCCTCCGCTAAGCATATGCGGATAACTTTTGACAATGCTTTCTTCCTTTCCCAGATCAAAGCTTTTCAGCTGTTCAATGACGCGGGCAATAACCGATTTCTTTTTCATATGTTCGTGAATCATAAGCGGCTCGCCGACCTGATACCCTACCTTTAAGAGTGGATTCATGCCATTGCCGCTTCCCTGTGGAATATAGGCAATCTCCGTTCCGCGAATATGGCGAAGCTCCTTCTGTGAAAGACCAAGAATATTTTTTCCATCAAGGATCGCCTCGCCAAAAACAGCTGCACTCTCCGGCAGCATGCCAAGCACAGCCATCAAAAGCACGCTCTTTCCGCTTCCGGTCTCTCCAATAAGAAAGACTTTTTCCTTTTCATTCACATCCAGACTGATATCATCAATCGCATTCGGTGTGCCTTCCCGTCCGAAACGCACCGTAATATGTGAAAATGTCAGCATCCCTTCGTCACCTCCTGCACACATGGTCTTCTGTTTGCAATCATCATAAAGCCAAGCACGGAAAGTGAGATGCAAATCATCGGGGGAAGATACCACCAATAATAATTATTGATGATTCCATTTCGAAAATAGGCATAATACAAAATTCCGCCCCAGCTCTTTTGTCCAATCACACCAAGCCCCAGAAAGCTTAGGCTTGCCTCTGTCAACATTGCACCTGAGATTGAAAGTACACTTCTTGTCAGAACAATATCAGACAAATTAGGAAGCATATGTTTTATAATAATTTTCGGTCCACTCATGCCAAGCGTCTTTTCAATCTTGATATAAGGAAGTTCATTTAATTCCTGTGCCTTTGCGCGCACAATTCGAGCTGTTGACGGCCATGCTGTAATACAGATGGCAATGATCAGATTCCAAATACCGGCATCAAGATAGGCAGCCAATATAATTGCAACCGGAAGTGACGGAACAGCCATAGCAACTGACGTAATTTTCATTAAAATCCGATCACAGCGTCCACCAAAATAAGCGCAGCTTAAGCCCACTCCGCTTCCTATTATTGTAATTACCAGCGAAGAACAAATGCCAATCATTAACGAAACACGCGTTCCGTAGATTAGCTCACTCAAAATATCCTGACCTACGTCATTTGTGCCAAGCAAATGTTCAGCACATGGCTTTAAATATGGCTTTCCGAGCGCATACGGGTCATACGGTGCAAGAAGCGGCGCAAAGATGGCGGCAAATAAAAATAGGATTAAAATCCCGGCACCGACGTAAAAGGAGCGATTATATTTCTTCACAAGAAACACCTCCTTTGATACGCGGATCGATTATCATGCATAAAAGATCTGCCACAAAATTCGATACAACCACACAGATGCCGATAAACAAAAAGCATCCCTGCAGCATAGGAAAGTCTTTTGATGTGACGGAATCATAGATCAGTGTACCCATGCCCTTCCATGAAAAGACAATTTCTACCATCATGGCACCTGTCAGCACATTTCCAAACTGCATGCATAGTGATGTAATGTATGGACAAAGCGTATTTTTCAGCATATGACACAGACGAAGGCGACGTTCCGACATGCCTTTTGAAACTGCCGTGTCAATATATTCACTCTTTCCTATCTGCATTGCCGTACTTCGCATTAAAAGATGGTTGGATGCACTGCGATATAAAATCATGATAATAAGCGGCAGCTGCATATGACGAAAAATATCAAGTGTTTTTGCAAATCCGGTATAACCGCCGCTTGTAATTCCACTGATTGGAAACCATCCCGCCTTAAATGCAAAAAATACAAGAAATAAAATTGCCAGACAGTTTGTCGGAATTGTGCTGATCAAAAGACTGATTCCTGTCAGTAAGCCATCCAGCCTGCTTCCATTTTTGCGTCCACAATACAAACCAGTCGATGCTCCAATGATACCGGATACAAAAATGGTGGGAATTGCCAGCCAGAGCGTCCATCTCGCTCGAAATAAAATTGTGGAAAAGACTGAATTTTTTGTCCGGAAGGAGTTTCCGAAATCCAGACGAAGTGTTTTAGAAAGATATGCCGCAAACTGCTCTGGATAACTTTTGTCAAGGCCATAATCTGCGCGGACTTCCTCAATTTTTTCCGGTGCCGTACTCATAAGGCTGAAATATTCATCCTCACCAAGAATGTGACATACCGTATCACCAGGCATAAAACGGATCAGAAAAAAATTTACCGTAATAATACAGAAAATGATAAAAATTCCCTCTGCCAGATGTCTGAGTAAATAATTGCTTTTTTTCACGTTCCTCTCCATTCCTTCATAATTCAAAAACGGGGATGGAGGAAACTGCTCTCTCCATTCCCCGTTTTCAGGAAAACCGCCTTTTAATTACTCAGCGATCGTTGTTAAATTGTACCAGGTATCCGGGTTGATAACGCCCCATCCCGGATAATTCACCCAACCGGTATACTTGTCTGTACGATATGGATAATATGCCTTATCCCAGCACAGCGGAATACCTACGCATTCTTCTACATTTACCTGCTGAAGTTCCTTTACCGCATCAATATAAGAATCAAGTCCCTGTGCATTGAGCATATTGTTATAAGCGGTGTTAAAATCCTCAAGGTTACAGGTTCCCCACATGCTGATCGGATCATCAAACATATACAGATAAGCAGTCTTATAATAAGCAACTCCCTGTGTTGAATAACCTATGTAAATCTCATATGCGCCGTCATTTCTGATTTTTGTCTCGGCATCCTGATTTCTCACACTTGCCTCATCTAACGTGCACTTTACGCCCACCTTATCCAGATTGTCAATCACGATCTCAGAGATACGCTGATACAGAGCAGCCTTTGTTGTATTGTACTGCGGTGTTACCAAAATATTCATCTCAGAACCATCCGGAAGATCACGGTAGCCATCTCCGTCTGCATCGACATAGCCGGCCTCATCCAAAATCTGATTTGCTTCATCAAGATCCTGATACAGCTGTGAAATGGTATCGTCATAGCCAATGGATGCCGGAGTCAGGATTCCTGCTCCCGGAATCTCGCCATCCTCACCGCCGATCGTACTTGCAAGCAGTTCATAATCAAGTGCTACGCGGACAGCCTTACGAAACTCTACATCATTTGTAGGTGTCTCATTAAATCCAAAAATAATCTGGAACAGACCAAGGTTTGTACTCTTGCCTGGGTCAAGTCCCTCTACACCAGTGAGCGAATCCAGCATAGTTGCGCTGATCGGATTGGAATAATCGCACATTGCATCTACCTCTCCGGTATTCAATGCCATAACAAGCGCATCCTGACTATCATAAGTACGAACAACTACACGTTTTACAGTCAACTCTTTGCCCATATAAGTATCACCAACTGCCTCATATGTCATGGTTCTTGCATCCTCGTCTACGTTTACTAACTTATATGGACCGCAGCCGATAGTTGCATCATCACCCGTATAATTTGACGGATCATCAATATTTTCCCAGATGTGCTTTGGGAATATACGAACAAATACAGCAGAGTTTCCCAGTGTAAAATAAGCTGCATTGTCCTTTACATGCATCTTAACCTGAGTATCACTCAACTTTTCAACAGACTCTACTTTTGACATATAGCCGGATGACATCACATTGTTCATGTAATCAATTGTAAAGATTACATCGTCAATCGTGAATGGCTCACCATCGTGCCAGGTAATCCCCTGATCCGTTGCGAACGTAGCAATGATGGTGCTTCCGTCATCCTCAATGCTCCAATCTGTCATAAGGTTTGGCTGAATTTCATTGTTGACATCACGTGTCAGCATGGTACCTGCACAAAATGCATTGTAATTCATACGGCCAAACTGTCCCTGCTCACTGGCAAGAGAACGCGGCTCTATGTCTTTTGTGATTCCAATATGCAGTTCTTCTACTACGCCGCCTTTTTTTGCCTCCTGCACTTCTTCCTGTGCGGTGCTGCTAACCTCTTCTGAGGTTTCCTCTGCTGCAGCCGGAAGTACAGTCGCAGTCAGCATTCCTGCAGCTAAAAACATAGTTAACATGGTTCTGCAAAGTTTTTTGATTTGCATTTTCTCTCCTCCTCTAAAGTGAGCTGCCCATTATCTAAACGTAACGGACTTCTAAGGAGCTGACGCTCCTAGCTCAACATCCCACCACCCAAGGGTAGTTGGTTTTACACTCTCATTAACCTTATGGACGGATCTGCTGCTTAACAAGATCTTTAATAACTTCACCAGCCAGAATCAGGCCTGCTACCGGCGGCACAAATGCTACACTTCCCGGAATGTCTCTTCTTTCGGTACACTTATGCTTCGTTCCAGGCGGGCATACACAGTGAGAACGGCAGCTGACGCTCATGTCCTCCAACGGACGCACGGACTTCTCAGTTGAGTAGACGACTTTTAACTTCTTGACACCGCGCTTTTTTAGTTCACGGCGCATAACCTTTGCTAACGGACACATCGTTGTCTTGTAAATATCAGCAACATGAAACTGTGTCGGGTCAAGCTTATTTCCTGCACCCATGCAGCTGATTACAGGAACACCTGCCGCCTGCGCACGCATGATGATCTCGATCTTCGCGGTAACAGTATCGACCGCATCTACCACATAGGAATACTCGGAAAAATCAAATTCGTGCGCATTCTCCGGCAGATAAAAGCATTGACGCATCTCCACCTGCGCATCCGGATTGATCTCCAAGATACGATCTCTCATGACCTCTACTTTATATTTTCCAATTGTTTTTCTCGTTGCGATAATCTGACGATTGATATTTGTTAAGCACACCTTATCGTCATCTACAAGTACAAAAGAACCTATGCCGCTTCTTGCAAGTGCCTCCACTACGTAGCCGCCAACACCGCCGATACCAAAGATGGCTACCTTTGCTTTTGCAAGCACATCCATCCCCTCTTTTCCCAACAAAAGCTGGGTTCTTGAAAACTGATTTAACATTTTTTCCTGCCTTTTCCTTTTGCATGTTTCTCTATTTTTATCTTTGGTATCTTAGCATTGATAAACTACCATGTCAATAGGTTTATGGCTCTTTGCCCAGGCAAGAAGCTCCTCATTTGCCTTCTCGAAAGTGCCAAAGCAAAAACGGCAGCAGATCACGCGGTCACATTCTTCTAATCTTGACTTTGCTGCTTCTAACAGCTCGCCCGTGATGGGTTCAAAGCTTTTGGATGTGATTACTTCGGCGGCAAGTGCTTTTGCGACCGGATAATCGAGATCATTTTCAAAAAGAATACCGGTATAAAATGGAACGCCGCTTCGCTGCAGCTGTCTGTAGATGCCTCGCCCGGTCCCGTCACCGGCGATGACAAAAACAGATGGCTTTCCTGAAGGCTTTGGCAGTTCAGCACTCATCGTTTCCTCATCGAAGCTGCCTGATTCGATACCAAACAACTCTGAAATATATCCTTTTGTAAAAATCTCCTGCGGTGTTCCAAAGCGCTTTGGTGTCGTTTTGTTTACACAGAGAATCCGATCGGAAATGCGCTCCGCAAGGTCTAACTCGTGAAGTGACATGATTACAGTCAGTTTTTTCTGGCGCTTCATTTCCTGCAGGATTGACAAAAATTCCAATTTGTATTTGACATCCAGATAGGAAGTCGGCTCATCCAATATTAAGACCTGCGGCTTTTGACAGATCGCACGCGCAAGCATAACGCGCTGGCGCTGTCCATCGCTGATCTTATTAAAGTCCATTTCCTTTATTGCAGTCACCTGCACCAGCCTCATTGCTTCCTCTACGGCTTGTCTGTCGGATGCTGAAAGGATTCCAAAGCGTCCCGTATACGGATAGCGTCCCGTCGCAACGACATCCTCACAAGTCATTTTCTCTGCACGAAGCTTCTGCGTCATTACGACTGCCATGCTCTGCGACAACTGCTGTCCTGACAATTTTGATAATTCTGTATGATCCAGATAAATACTGCCGCCAAGGGGTTCAAGCTGTTTTGCAATGCTTTTCAGCACAGTGGATTTTCCTGCACCATTTGGCCCGATCAAGGTAAGGATTTCACCTTTTTGGAGTGTAATTTCGATATTTTCTACCACAATGTGCTTTTGATAGCCGACACATAATTTTTCTGTCCGAAGATATCCACTCATTCCACTGCCCTTTCTTTGTTTCTGCAAATTAGAATCCATAACACAATCGGCGCACCGAAAATGGCCGTAACGGTACTGATACTAAGTTCAGTCGGCGCCATTACCGTTCTGGCTAACAGATCACAAAACAGACAGAATACACTGCCGCCCAAAAAGCATGCCGGAATCATAAGAATCGGCTTCGTGCACGAAAGAAACTGCTTTGCTAAATGCGGGACAGCAATACCCACGAATGAAATCGGCCCTGCGAATGCTACGATACATGCAGAAAGAATACTCGAAAGAAGCACCATTGCACTGCGAAGTGCTTTGACATTTACGCCAAGATTTTTCGCGTAGGATTCCCCTAACTGATATGCACTAAGCGGCTTTGACAGGCAAAAAACAGCCATTGACGTCGCTGCTACCGTGACTGCCATCACTGCCACATTGTCCCATGTTGTACCGGAAAAGCTTCCTCTGGACCAGTTATGTAAATTTACGATTTGGGCATCATCTGCAAATGTCACGACAAGTTCTGTTATCGCAGAGCAGATATAGCCGATCATTACTCCGGCTACGATGAGCATCGACATGCTTTCGACCTTTCGCGACACAACTAGCACAAATCCCATAGAGATCATCGCACCGGCAAACGCAGATAAAATCATCATTCCAGAGCTTACACTGACAGCCTGTCCCATCAAAAATACCATAACAAGAGATACCGTCATCTTCGCACCAGATGAAATGCCTAACACAAACGGACCTGCAATCGGATTATGAAAAAAAGTCTGTAACAGATAGCCGGCCAGGCCAAGCGCACCGCCTAAGATAAATGCCGCCAGCATTCTGGGCATACGAATATCCCACAGAATACGGGCATTTTCAACGTACTTTCCCTGAATGGATGCCACAATATCCGATAGTGGAATCGAGACGCTTCCAATGCAGATATTCAATATGCCAAGCAGTACCGTGCATACTCCCAAAAGGAGAAATACCATGATGTACCTTATTTTTCGTCTCTGTTCCATCGTAAAGTGATTTCCTTTCTATTACCGCCTCGTTCAGTCAAAGCAGACATTCGCAATCCGCTTCGCTGCGTAGCTCTACACCGAAGATTCCCCAGTCCGATTTCAAAACCTGCATTCCTGTTTGGTCTTGTCATTTGTCCTGCATGTTCATTGGTCCAAACGGTACAAATAGTTCATTTTGGTATCATCCGCGCCCTGAAGCATGTTGTGAATGTCTTCGATTAAAAAGCCAATCGACATAGACTGCTGGTATACATCCTTTTCGGTACACCAGACATCGCCATTTTGTACTGCCTTGAAGTCCTTTAAAACCGAACATTTTTCGATCAGCTGCTCGATTGTCTGCACACCGCCGTCTATCGTACTGTTGTAGATCAGATAATCCGCATCCTTTGCCCCGTTATAAAACTCCTCCACCTGCATATTCATTGTGGAACGTTTTGAATCGTCTCCAAGATTTTCAAATATATAATTGCCTCCGGCAAGCTCAATCATCTTCGGAATATAGTCGTTGCTCTGGCGCACCTGCACCAAACCATTTGACGTGATGTAGAAAAATGCAACTGTCTTGTCGGTCTTTTCCTTTGCCGTGACGCAATCTACAATCTCTGTCTGCTCTTCAAAGGCTTTTTCTGCCGCCTCTTCTCTTCCTGTCAGCGCGCCAAAAAATTTAATCCACTCCACACGGCCAAGCGGATGCGATTCATAGCTCGAATATTCGATCATGACCGGAATGTTAAAATCCTCCAGCATTTCTTTCACTTCAGGCGAATGAAGTATCATGCTGTTTTCGATTGCAAGCGAACACTTTTTTGAGACTAGCAATTCATAGTCCGGACTGTTATATTTTCCTGCATACAAAATGTCGCCATTTTCCATTGCATCCTTTGCGCCCTCGACATACCAGTTTTCTGCTTTCTGCGCAGAAAAGCCGATGGCATCAAATGCATCCAGTTCCCGAAACATGTCCATAACAGCTGACGAAACAAGATAAATGTTATTGATCGGCTGCTGCAGCACAATTACCGATTCGTCAAGACCGTCCGGTATCTCTTTTTTCTCCGGCACGGTTAAAATCTGCGTACCATCTTTTACCGTAAGAAGCTTATAACCACCGTCATAATAATCTACCGAAAAATTCTCAGCATATGCCAATGCCAAATGACCTGTCGGCTCTCCCAGTGCGTCTATGCCAGTCATATGCTCATTTGACTGTGCTTCTGATAAATCGCTTTCCTGACCACTCGACTGTTCTTCTGACGATTCGTTTGATTTCTCCATCCCAGATGCTTCTATGGTCTGTCCTAGTGTTTTTTTTGTCGTACCCGCAGAACTCTGCTTTGTATCAGAAGACTGACCGCAGCCGCACAGCACAGTCAGTCCAAGAAGCAGCGCGCATCCTGTGGCCGCGATCGAATGTCTTCTTATCATTTGATTACTCTGCCTTCACCGTAGAAGCATCAAATGTGATTGTATATTCAATCTCGTGCGGCTTGCTCATGGCTACTGTATCCGCAACTACTTCAAGCGGCGTTTCAAGTGAAACAACCGGAATCTCAAATACTGAATTTCCTTCTGTATTCACTGGAAGATACTTTTCTTCATTTACAACCATATAGTCATAGTTTGGGCTGCTCCATACGATCGAAGCAGTCATCTCTCCATCCTTTACCGTAAGTGTTGCCGGAGATTCAATCGTCGCTTTGCCGCTTCCTCCCTCCAGTGTTACCTCTGCGGTGTAAGTACCATCCTCAAGATCCGCTAATGCCTGCGCTTCATCCTCCTGCGGCTTTGGATTGGATACGCTTACCTTATGATCGTACCAGGTTCCTTTTGTTCCGACCAGTGCAACGTCAAACTCCTCATCTAATGCCGGAACCGGAATATCAAAGCCATAGACTTCTTCGGTCATACCATCGCTGTATGTTACGCTGTCTGTAGTCGGTTCAAGAAGCTCTGCACCGTCCTTTGTGGCATCTGCTGCCAGACCGTAATACAGATTTAAAATTTTCTTCGATGCCAGCGAAACATGGATCGTCATCTCTCCATCCTTTACCGTCAGCGTACCTTTTCCATCGCATGCCTCACTTACATGGAACATGCTGCTGTCGGTGTCAAAGTCAGCAGTATAAATGCCATCTGCCAGTGTCTCTGAATCATCGTTTTTGGCATCCGTCTTCGCTTCGCTTTCCGTCTGCACCTCGGATGCTTCTTCGGTCTGCACCTCTGTTTTACTTTCTGTCTCTGTTTCAGCTTCTTTGCTTGTCTCTTTTTCTGTCTTTTCTTCTGTCTGAGCCGCGGATGCTGTCTCCAAAACAGAAGCCCCCGTTGCTGCCTGGGACTCCTGCTTTTCCTTCTTCTGTCCGCATCCAACGGATGCCAGACAGGTCACTAACAGCATACCAACTACTGCGATATTTTTTCTTCTCATATAATTGTTATGCCCTTCGCTTTTTCTCTTTTCTATTTCACAATTTTCTGTTTGTTCTCTAAGCTGAAATTATTCCTGATCGATTACATCTGCAGTGTGGTTTACATAGATCTGCTGAATGTCTTCAATCTCACCAAGACCAAAGATCTGAGTGTCAACACTGTCAAACTCACCGGATGCCTCAAACTGGCTTAACCAGGAATCCTCATCATCGCCTGCCATATCATTATTTGCATGATCACCAGCAACAACCATTAATGGACGAAGAACAACCTTTGTATAACCTGCATCTGCTACTGCCTTGATTACGTTCTCACAGGAGGTCTCTTCTGGCTCTCCCTCTACCGTTCCGATGAATACGTTGTCATATCCAAGATCATTCATCTGTGTCTGCATCTGGCTGTAGGATACCTTTGCAGTATGGGAAGTTCCATGACCCATGAATACGAATGCAACACCATCTTCCTTTGCTGCGTCTAAGCTGTCATATCCGGCCTTTTCTACTGCCTCTGCTGTCAGAATCTCTGCAACTGCCTTCTTATCATCGTTTACAGCAGTAGCATCGTCTCCGACCTCACCTAACAGCGGCTCAGCAACCTTTACAGACTCAAACTTATCCTCGTACTCCTCTACAGCGTCCATCAGCTCATCATATTCTGCACCATGCATCAGATGGGTTGGCTGAATTACAAGATTCTTTACGCCATTCTCAACAGCACGGTCAAGTGCCTGCTCAACATTGTCGATGTACTCGCCATCACGGGCCTCTACGTGGTTGATGATGATCTGTGCAGTAAATGCACGTCTTACAGACCAATCCGGATATGCTTCCTGAAGAGCATCCTCAATTCCCTTGATATCAGCAACACGGCTGTCATTGAAGGAAGTACCAAAGCTTACAACCAGAATCTCATTCTCACCGATCTCATCACCATTTCTCGGATCATCCTTGGATGCATCACCAGTATCTCTTCCGAAGTAATCCGGATCCGCATTCTCTCCCTCAACCAGTTCCTTCTGCTCGTCAGTCAATGCATCCCAGGCTTCCTTTGCTTCCTTGCACTGCTCATCCGTATTTTCGTTTCTCTCCTGCACATAGATTGCGTCGATCAGAGCTGCAACCTTGTCTGCTGCCTCCTGATCTGCAGATACGCTTTCTGCCTCAGAACTTACTTCCTCAGTGCTCACTGCCTCAGTTGCAGTCTCCTTCTCACTTGCTGCATAACTAGTCATGCTCATGGTTCCCATCAGGGACAGCGATACCAATACTGCCAGATTTCTTCTTCTCATTTTTTCTTACCAATCCTTTCTTCTTTTCAAATCAAATAGAAAACTGACAGAAGCGAACTTCTCTAATATTGCAATTTGCAAGTTGTTCATTTACAAAACATATCTTTTGTGAACAGGCAGCAACTCCACTTATTCCATTTTAGACACAAAAAAGAAAGCTCTCTGCCGCTTGGAATCCGACAAAGAACTGCACGCAAAAAGACTTGCAGCCTTCTCATTCCAATATTGCCTGCAAATCCAAACGTACAACCTTTTTACTCGTGGTCTGAAACTTTCGTTTCTGTACAGCATCCAGGCAGGTCTCCCGACTTAAGATCATCGCATCGGCCATCTTCCCAGTTTCCCAGTGATTTTGCGACTCCTGCTCCCTATCACGGTGACGAGTTCGTACAGGATTTGCACCCATTTCCCTTTTCACCGGAGCCAATCGTATTTGAGTCAATTTCAGAAGCTGGTTCACATTTCTGATTTTCCTCTCTTTTGATTGCTCCGACACCTGAATACTCTCTATTCAATTTTCCTTACTATAGCATACTTCTGTAGGAATAGCAACCCGATTTTCGTCATCGCCATAGTACCAACACATGATGTTGCCCCTTTGATACCAGATTGCTACGTGCTTTGCACTCTCTCAATCTTCAAAAACATTAATTTTTATGCGACTCACTCCACAGCTTGTCAGCAGATGGTGTCCAGTTCTTCGCATACTCATCACACTTGCTGCAAAGATGCTCTGCACTCTCAGGACTCTGCATATCCGTTGACTTTGCCTGTGTCTTTGCTACCATTTCTCTTAGCTTCTGTGGATTCTCCAGCATTGGACATGGACGCAGATGATTCTCGTTGAACGGCTGATTATCATGATAGGCCATAAACAGCGGAGACTGTAAGCATTCAAGAAGTGTCTTCTCACGGATATTGCTGTCCGAGTAATGAATGAATACGCACGGATCCACATCACCATTTGCATTGATATGTAAATAACGGCGTCCTCCGGCTACACATCCGCCAACATACTCGCCATCATTCTGGAAGTCGATTGCAAAGATTGGCTTTGTACGTCTGCAATAACGTACACGGTCATACATCCTCTCTCGCTGGGATGGTGTCGGCATTAATTGCGGTACTGCATCGTTTCCGACCGGCATATAGTGGAAATACCATGCAAATAATGTACCCTGATCCACCAGCCAATCATAGAACTCATCACTGCTGATGCTGTCGCAGTTTGCACTTGTATAACAGCAGGAAACACCAAACGGAAGCTTCTTCTGCTTTAACAGCTTCATCGCCTTTTCGACCTTCTCATAGGAACCTTTTCCTCGTCTGCCATCATGAGCCGCCATATCACCCTCTACGCTGATTGCCGGAACAAAGTTTTTTACACGAAGCATATCATCGGTAAATGTATCATCAATCAATGTCGCATTCGTAAAAGAAAGGAAAATACAATCCGAGTGCTTCTTACACAGTGCGATCAGATCATTCTTTCTGACAAGCGGTTCTCCACCCGTATAAATATAGAAGTAAATGCCTAATTCTTTTCCCTGCTCGATGATATTGTCAATTTCATCAAATGACAAGTTCAGCTTATTGCCATACTCAGCTGCCCAACAGCCCGTACAGTGCAGATTACAGGCAGAAGTCGGATCGAGCAGAATTGCCCACGGAATGTTGCAATTGTACTCTGCTCTTAACTTTTCCTGCTTTGGCCAGCCAAGGATCGCTGCATTTAAGAAAAAGTTGGAGAAAATTGTCTTGACAACCTCTGGATCCACCTCCTCAATGATTCGCATAATCAGCTGATACATATTGGATTCCGGATGATTTAACACATCCCATACAACTTTTCTCTGCTCCTCAAAGCTGTCTGGACCTTCTCCTGCGATACGGTCTACCCAAGTCATAAGCTTTTTTAAATTATCTTTCGGATTCTTCTCTATATAACGGTATGCAGTTGCAATACCCATTTTCCTTAATTCCTGTCCAATCATGTCAGTTCCTCCCATCACTTGAGGGTACAGTCTGCTCATTCATTTTTGACCTGTACCCTCTCTTATCAGTTGCATCTTGTATATTTTTGTTACTGCATCTGAATTGACTTTATTGTACTGATTAACAGGAAAAAAAGAAATAGACACAAAAAAACACCTGTCCAAAATTTAGACAAAGTGTCTTTGTTGTCTATAGTGTGCCAATTTATGATCTGCCCATTTTTAAACCAGTTATTTACGGTTCCTATTCATTTCGCCTGCCGGTCGAAATGATTCCCTATTTTTATTCTCCAGATCCTTTAAGTTCTGCGCTATGTATACGCTCGATCCCGTCATGACAGAAATGATTTTCTCAATATCACCAGTCATTTCACTCATCTCCATGCCGCTCTGAATCCATCTCATGATAAGATCCACCCAAAACAGATCATACATACGGATCATAAATTTGCGGTCTTCCTCTGAAATATTCATATCGCGAATCTTCTCCGTAATAATCTCCTCCACAGCCGGATGAAAATAATTCTGCATAAATTTATCAATCTGCATCGGATTCACGGAATAAAATGCATTTAAAATCAATCGTCTGGTCTCCTCATTATTGATTTGCTCAATAACTACGTGAAATCGTTCATGCCAATCTGAAATATTTTCCGTTTCTTTTTTTAAGCGTTCTCCTTCTTCAACAAAAATCCATTCAAGAAGCTCATAGATATCCTGAAAATTATAATAAAACGTCTGGCGGTTTACACCGCATACTGCCACCAGTTCCTTTACCGTAATCTTATCTAATGTTTTTTTCTTCAGCAGCTCTTTCAAACCGTCCGCCAGAAGTTTCCTTGTCGCTATCGCCATAAAAATCCCTTTCCCAAAAGCGGTATAATCGCTTAAACACTCGTTCAACACTGCGATTATACCGTTTTTTCAAGAAAGAGGCAAGCAAAATTGACATGGTTTTCTTTTCTCAACGCAGTCTTCTTCATTCGTTCTGATACGTGTCTGCTCCCAGCTCAATCATCAAATCCACGTTTGCCTTCTCTACATCACTTAACATGGTATCCGGATTGAAATCATCTGATTCAATCAAACCACAATACCAGTTCTTTCCATTGAAATAATTCTGCAGCTCAGCATTTTTGAACTTGCGTCCTCTGCGCGCAAAAATTTCATTTTTGGCAATCCACAGATCATATGTACTGTACTTCTTCAAAAATGTTTTTGAGAGTATATAGACGTTGCTTTGCGGCATCAGATATCCGTCTGCGCTTCCACGCTCATCCTCGTATGGAAATGTCAATATAAAAATGCTCAAAAAGTGGAAAATAAAAATGTACATTTTC
>CAVJTU010000019.1:0-43566 GCA_963652495.1 uncultured Oscillospiraceae bacterium | reverse complement strand
TTACTGGACTTTTCGCACCATTACTTATCTAAACTCTTCATCGTCGGGAACAGCAGCACATCGCGAATCGCTGCGGAGTCGGTTAACAGCATAACCAGACGATCGATACCGTATCCGATACCACCTGTCGGCGGCATACCTACTTCCAGTGCATTCAGGAAGTCCTCATCGGTATGATTTGCTTCCTCATCACCTGCATCAGCAGCTGCATCCTGTGCCTTGAAACGCTCTCTCTGGTCGATTGGATCGTTTAACTCGGAATATGCGTTGCACATCTCCCATGTGTTGATATACAGTTCGAAACGCTCTACCTTAGATGGGTCAGACGGCTTCTTCTTCGTCAGCGGAGAGATCTCGATCGGGTGATCCATGATGAAGGTCGGCTGAATCAGCTTCTCCTCACAGTATTCCTCGAAGAACATGTTAATGATGTCGCCTCTCTTGTGACGAGCCTCATATGCGATGTGATGCTTGTCAGCTAATGCCTTTGCTTCCTCATCTGTCTTCACCTGATCGAAGTCAATGCCTGCGTACTGCTTGATCGCATCGATCATAGTCAGACGTGCAAATGGCTTTCCTAAGTCAATCGGTGTTCCGTTGTAGGAAATTACAGTGCTGCCGCAAACCTTCTCAGCCAGATAACGGAACATGCTCTCGGTCAGCTCCATCATACCTTCGTAATCCGTATATGCCTGATACAGCTCCATCAGTGTGAACTCCGGGTTATGACGAGTATCAACACCCTCGTTTCTGAATACACGACCGATCTCGTATACGCGCTCAAGTCCGCCGACAATCAATCTCTTTAAGTACAGTTCCAGAGAAATACGAAGCTTTACGTCCTCATCAAGTGCATTATAATGAGTCTCGAACGGTCTTGCAGCTGCGCCACCTGCGTTGGAAACAAGCATTGGTGTCTCAACTTCCATGAAATCTCTTCCATCTAAGAAGTTACGGATCTCCTTGATGATCTTGGAACGCTTAATGAAGGTATCCTTTACCTCCGGATTCATGATCAGATCGACATAACGCTGACGATAACGGATATCGGTATTCGTCAGGCCATGGAACTTCTCAGGAAGAATCTGAAGGCTCTTGGAAAGCAATGTCACTTCAGAAGCATGTACGGATTTTTCACCAGTCTTGGTGGTGAACGGTGTACCCTTGATACCTACGATATCACCGATATCCATTTTCTTAAATGCCTTGTATGCATCCTCTCCAATGTTGTCTCTTGCTACGTAACACTGGATGTTGCCGTCTCTGTCCTGAATGTTGCAGAAGGATGCCTTTCCCATAACACGCTTGCTCATCATACGGCCTGCGATAGAAACATCTTTTCCTTCAAGCTCGTCATAATTGTCCTTAATCTGCTGTGTATGAACTGTCACATCATACTTTGTAATGGTAAATGGATCATTTCCCTGCTCCTGCAGCTCAGCCAGCTTCTCGCGACGAACCTTAAGAAGCTGATTAATGTCCTGATTATTATCCGCCATCGTATAAAACTCCTATCCTTAATATCTCTTAATATCTCTTTACGTCTAATACCTGATACTTTACTTCATTGCCCATAAAATCTACGACAATGATATCGCCCTTCTTCTTTCCAATCATTGCTTTTCCAAGAGGGGACTCATTTGAAATCTTGAACTCAAGACTGTTTACCTCTGCGGAACCTACGATAGAGAACTCCATCTCTTCGCCGGACTCCAGATCCTTCAGTGTAACTGCAGAACCAAGGTTTGCAACATTGTGGTCAATATCGTCATCAGAAATAACGACTGCATTTTTAATCAGATTCTCCAGTTCCTCGATCTTTGCCTCGTTGTCACGCTGCTCGTCTCTCGCTGCATCGTACTCGGCATTCTCGGAAAGGTCTCCCTGCTCACGTGCCTCTTTGATCTTATCTGCAATCTCCTTACGAATGACAACTTTACGCTCGTGTAACTCGTCTTCCAGCTTTTTCAGACCTTCGACGGTCATCATTTTCTTTTCTGCCATGACTGTAACCATGCCTTTCTACGGCCTGCATTCAGGCTCATAATATTTTTAAACATTCAAACTTAAAACAAACGACAAAAGAACCTTCTGTCGCTCAAGTCATTATATCGGAAACAGCAAACCTTGTCAACAGACTTTTTAGTTCCTCGTAGGTCATTACCTGATTAACTTCCTGGCGAAGCTTTGAGGAACCCGGATACCCTGCTGTGTACCATGCAACCTGCTTTCGCATCTGCAAAATGCCCATATGCTCGCCGACGTACTCAATCTGCATCTTTGCGTGGCGAAGAATCATCTCACAGACCTCCTTATAAGTTGGCTTTGAACTAATCGGCTTACCCTCAAATGCTTCTTTTAATTCTTTGAAAATCCACGGATTTCCCTTTGCCGCACGCGCAATCATAATGCCGTCGCATCCGGTTTCCTCCATCATTTTCTTTGCTGACGCTGCATCGGTAATATCACCATTTCCGATAACGGGAATCTTTACTGCCTCTTTTACCTGACGAATAATGTCCCAATCCGCCATTCCGCTGTAATACTGCTTTCTGGTTCGTCCGTGAACCGCAATCGCTGCCGCTCCGCTTTCCTGTGCAATTTTTGCAATCTCGACTGCATTCACGCTTGTCTCATCCCAACCGCGGCGAATCTTGACGGTCATAGGCTTTTTTACTGCATTTGCCATCGCTTCGATAATTTTCCCGGCAAGCACCGGATCTTTCATCAGTGCCGAACCTTCGTGATTATTGACGACCTTCGGAACCGGGCAACCCATATTTAAATCAATGATGTCATATGGCCCTTCTTCGAGCTGTTTTGCCATCTCAGCAAGAAGCGCCGGCTCGCTGCCAAAGAGCTGCACTGCAAGCGGATGCTCGCCTTCTTCTGTTTCTAAAATCGGCTCCGTATTTTTGTTGTGGTAGGACAATGCCTTTGCACTGACCATCTCGGTATACAAAAGCCCACAACCCATTTCCCTGCAGAGACGACGAAATGGCAGGTCAGTTACCCCCGCCATCGGCCCTAATGCAACAGGATGGGAAATTTCTACTGTTCCTATCCTCATAAAATTTCTTTTCCTGCCTCTTCTACTGTTTTATTCAGAAACATGACGCGATAGTACAGTTCAAGTGATTCCATCAGTTCACGCTTTTGCTTCTGAAGCTGGTGCAGCTTTAAGCCTGCACCGATCTCATCATAATAATAATCCATATCGTCTGCCGTTGTCTTCATGACCAATGTTCCGTCCGGTTCAAATTCGAGCGTTAAAATGCCGCCGATGTCTTCTGTAAACCAGACGCACATGATTTGAAGCTCTTGCTTGACTGCCTCCGGCAGCGCGGAAAACTCCTGATTCAGATAGTACTTCTGATCATATGAATTTGCCCCGCAGAGCACTACATTCTGTTCCATGGTATTCCTCTTTGTGCTTTCTTTTAGTTTCACTTCACCTCGGGGCTTCGCAACGTTATGTTATACATACCCGTAGATTCCCCTCACGGATACCTCCCCCGCGATGACTGCCTCGATACTTCCGTCCTCGTGCTGAACAAGAAGTGCGCCGTCCTCGTTAATACCAAGGCTTATTCCTGTCCAGGCACCGCCCGGTGCGAGTACGTTAACGCGATTGTCCTTGTTTGCGAGGCGACTCTCATATTCTGCCTTCAAATTTTTCAGACTCTGCACGCTGACAAATTGCTCGTACAGCTTTTCAAACTCCTTAAGCACCATTGCAAGAATGCAGCTTCTAAGAATTTCTTTTCCGGTGACAAGCCTTACGGAGGTGGCAGTTGCCTGAATCTCCTTTGGGAAGTCAGTCATCTGGACATTAATTCCGATGCCAACAATGACATAGTGAATCTGATCCATGTCAGCACTCATCTCGGTGAGTATGCCGCAAAGCTTCTTTCCCTGATACACAATGTCGTTTGGCCACTTGATCTGCGTTTTGATACCCGCGGCCTCATCGAGTGCGCGGCTCACGGCAAGTGCGGCAACGAGCGTCAGCATAGAAGCGTTTTCCGGCTGAATCTGTGGACGAAGCAAAATAGAAAAAGCAAGTGCACTGCCTTTTGGTGTCTCCCAATGACGACCAAGACGGCCTTTTCCTGCCTCCTGCGCATTTGCCACCGCAACGGTTCCGTGCGGTGCGCCCTGCTCTCCGGCAAGCTTTAATCTGGTATTGGTGGAATCGGTGACATCGTAGGCATAAAGTTCCTTGCCCAGCCATCTGGTGTGAATGCGGCTTGCGCAGCTTTCTTTTGTCAGAATATCCGGCTCGTGCTTTAAGCGATAGCCTTTATTTCGCACGGCCTCAATCTCATATCCGTCCTCTTCCAGACTCTTCATCACTTTCCAGACTGCTGTTCTTGAAACGTTCAGGTTCTCAGACAGCTCCTGACCGGACAGAAACTCTTCTGTATTCTGCAAAAGTTCTAATAATCTTTGTTTCACAGACTACCTCCTAAAATCGTAAGTATGCTTGCCGTTAAGAAGCTTACCATGAGCGTGGCACCGATCAGATACAGGATACCTCCTGCAAGATGACCTTTGCCTTCACCCACGGTTTGAATGCCTCTGGTCAAAAATAAAAGAGCTGCTGCCCCAAACGCGATAATAAAGAAGTATTCATAGTGCTTCCAGTCCAGCACCAGAATCACGGCTGATATGACAATCAAAAGCGACATGAAAATCTCCGCGATCTCCAGCCCCCATCTTTTGCGTCTGTGCTTCATAGCCGCCTCCGGTTAAATGGTTGCTGCGATAACAGCCTTGATCGTATGCATACGGTTCTCTGCCTCGTCGAATACGATAGACTGGCTGCTCTCAAATACCTCATCGGTTACTTCCATCTCACGTAAGCCAAATTTCTGGGAGATTTCTCTTCCGATTCCTGTATTCAGATCGTGGAAAGCCGGAAGGCAATGCATGAAGACTGCACCTTCTGCTGCGTTGTCCATTGCTGCCTTATTTACCTGATATGGAAGCAGATCGTGAATACGCTCCTCCCATACTTCTGCCGGTTCACCCATGGATACCCATACATCTGTATAAATTACGTCTGCACCTGTGGTTCCTTCTTTGACATCGTCGGTCAGTGTAACAGAACCACCGCTTTCCTTTGCAAATACGCGGCACTGCTCAACCAATCTTTCATCTGGAAAATATTTCTTGTTGGTGCAGGCAGTAAAATGAAGTCCCATCTTGCTGCAGGCTACCATTAAGGAATTGCCCATGTTGTATCTTGCATCACCCATATAAGTAAAGTGAATGCCCTTCAGATGACCGAAATGCTCGCGGATAGTCAGCAGATCAGCAAGCATCTGAGTCGGATGGAACTCATTTGTCAGACCATTCCAAACCGGAACTGAGGAATACTTTGCCAGCTCCTCTACGATATCCTGTCCGTAACCGCGATACTCGATACCATCATACATACGGCTAAGTACTCTTGCGGTATCGGCAATACTCTCTTTCTTTCCAATCTGGGAGCCTGACGGATCCAGATAGGTTACGCCAATGCCAAGATCATATGCAGCAACCTCGAAGGAGCAACGAGTTCTCGTGCTGGTCTTCTCAAAAATCAGCGCAATATTTTTTCCATGAAAGGTATCCATCGGGATGCCGTTTTTCTTCTCATCTTTTAACTCGGCTGCCAGATCAAGCAGATAGGTGATTTCCTCTGGTGTATAATCAAGCAGCTTTAAAAAATCTCTTCCTTTTAAATTCATCATAAACCTCATTTCTGCTGCCGCTGCAGCGCTGCCTTTTGGCTCAAAGACAGAAATTTCCAGAAATTTTGACTCCGGTATCAACAGTATAAATTTTCAAAACATAATTGTCAAGAAAAAAGGATAGATTGTATCAACGCGAACGTTGGAGATTTTTATGAAACAAAATCACATTTTCCGAAGATACTGCAATGGGCGTTCCAACTCCTTCGTAGTGGGTACGCTCTCTCTTACGGTCTCTGGTCTTCTTTGCCGTCTGCTCGGCTTTGTCATCCGCATTTTTCTTTCCCGCACAGTCGGCGGGGAGGAAATGGGCCTTTTGCAGCTGTCGCTTGTCGTGTTTGGCATCGGTGTTTCGCTATGTGCGATGGGCATCCAGAGTGCCCTCTCAAAGCTAGCCGCCGACTATGCGCAAAAATCCCCCGGACAGGAGACGTTTCTTCTTCGCAGCGCCTTGATGCTCGCTCTCTTTCTGGCAGTACTCACAGGCAGTCTGTTCTTTTTTGGTGCCGATAGTATCGCAGGGCGATTTCTACAGGAAATGCGCTGTGCGCCGCTGATTCGCATGTTTTCTTTTGCCCTTCCGTTTTGCTGCATCCATGCCTGCTACAACGGCTTTTTCTACGCAAACATTCAGACAAAAGAGCCTGCTTTATCGCAGCTGGCCGAACAGCTCACGCGCGCCGGCACACTGCTTTTCATCTGGCTGATCCGGATGGACCAGTCGGAAACAATTACACTTACAGATGTGGTGTTTTCTTCTATTTTGAGCGAAGCCGCTGCCGCCTTTTTTGTCTGGTGCAGTCGTCTTCAGACAAAACGTAGAAAGCAAAAACGTCTTGTCTCCTATCCAACGCTCATTCGTGAACTTACGCTGACGGCCTCCCCGATCTGCGCAAACCATTTAAGCCAAACCTTTGTAACAGCAATTGAGAGCATAATGATCCCCATCTGCCTGCGCCGTTTTGGTCTGTCAGACTCAGAGGCTCTTTCTCTGTTTGGAATCCTGACAGCTATGGCAATGCCCTTTCTTTTGTTTCCTTCCATCCTGACCGGCTCGATGTCCGTACTGTTGCTGCCAAAGGTAGCCTCTGCCCACACAATAAAAAGCCATGAAAAACTTTTGTATTACAGCCGTTCTTCCATTTTGTTTTCTCTCGGACTTGGCTGTGTCTGTACAGCCTTTTTCTATCTTACCGGACCATTTCTTGGCAATCTGTTTTTCCATAATCCGACAGCTGGCCTGTACATTCAAAAACTCTCTCTTTTGTGCCCGTTTCTCTATCTTGGCATCACCTGCAGCAGTGTTTTAAATGGGCTTGGAAAATCAGGCGCTGTCCTCGTGCACACACTGCTCTCCTTTGCCCTTCGCATCGGTAGTGCCATTTCTCTGATTCCAATTGGCGGCATCGGAGGTTATCTGCTTGGTCTTTTAACCTCTAATCTTCTTTTATGCACGCTTCATCTTTCCTCCATCCGAAGAGCACTCGCCACAATCGATGCTTCTGATGACTCTGTCGATTCAAGTACCAATTTGAAAGAAACCGCTAACTAGTATGCCAGCAGATATCCATCTGATGCAAACGCTTCATCAACTATGTACGTCATCAATCTAATACCAGTTTTCCATTTACCACATGATAATCACGATAGCGATGACGCAGCAGCTTTTTTCTCATATACGAAAACGTGTACGCTTCTCCCTTTACGGCAGTCATCCTTAACAGATATTCCAAAAGGAAACGCGTCTCATCATTCATGACATAATTTTCCTTAGCGCGCACATAATACTCCCACGCGCTGCGGCAGGTATATTTGTCCTTCTGGTAATTGCGGCTTGCGCTGATGCGGTCAATGACCATCTCTGCGACAAAACGCTTTGGCATCTTCGCGCCGATAAAACCGTCTGCCGGATTTGCCGCATAATCGATCCAATATTCAAAATGATGACGGTTGCGCCCCTTGTGGTGCAGCCAGCCACGCGAGTATCCCTTCTCTTCCTTCTCTCTGTTGATCGGGCTTCGCTTTCCTCCCTCATAATATTTTACACCAACCAAAAACTCAACCGGTGCATATTTTGACAAGTCGTGCATGAGGCCCTGATAGACCAAACCGACTCGAATACAATCTCTCGTGACCAGCCACTTGTGATGATTGATTGTATGAAGATGTCCCCAAAATTCTTTTATCATTTCTTACTCCTTTCAACAATAGTTACAATATATTTACAAAATTATTTCTGATCCGTTGTTATTTTCTCTAACAGACGTAAAAATACAGCAAAAATCTTTGGTCTGCCAATTTTCCCGCGAAAAATTACGAAAACGTTTTCGTTTCCTCTTGATTTTTTATTCTGTTTCTACTATACTGAACGTAACAGGGTTTTCCCGACCGAAAATTTTGGATAACCCGAAGAAAAGGAGGTTGCTATGAAGTATGGTTATTTCGATGACAGCTCCAGAGAGTATGTCATTACCACCCCAAAAACTCCTCTGCCGTGGATCAATTATCTTGGCTGTGAGGATTTCTTTTCTATCAAGTCCAACACCTGCGGAGGTTACTGCTTCTATAAGGATGCAAAGCTTCTGCGCCTTACACGTTATCGCTACAATAATGTTCCTTTTGATGACGGTGGCCATTACTTTTACATAAAAGACGACGAAACCGTCTGGAATCCTGGCTGGCAGCCGGTACAGACCGAACTGGATCACTACGAATGCCGTCACGGTATGGGCTACAGCATTTTTACGGGCGTGAAGAATGGTCTGAAGGCTCAGATTACGTCTTTCGTTCCGATGGGTTACACCTGTGAGGTCAACAAATTAACTTTAACCAATGAGTCCGATACTGTCAAGAATTTTTCCGTATTTTCTTACGTGGAGTTCTGCCTGTGGAACGCAATGGACGATATGACAAACTTCCAGAGAAACTTCAGTACCGGTGAGGTTGAAGTCATGGGTTCCGTGATTATCCACAAGACCGAGTATCGTGAACGCCGCAAGCATTATGCCATCTTTGGCGTCAATGCACCGATTGACGGCTTTGATACCGACCGTGACAGCTTCCTTGGTGCATACCGCGGTTATCACAATCCGCAGGTTGTTGAAGAAGGCAAGTCCAAAAATTCCATGGCAAGCGGCTGGGCTCCTGTCGGAAGCCATCAGATCAACGTTTCCTTACAGCCGGGCGAGACAAAGACTTACATCTATGTACTTGGCTACTGCGAGAATCCGGCTGACCAGAAATGGGAATCCCAGGGTGTTGTAAACAAGGCTCCGGCAAAGGCTCTTATGAACGCATTTGCAACTGAAGCTCAGGCAGATGCCGCACTCGATCACTTAAAGAAATACTGGAACTCACTTCTTGGCAAGTTCCATGTTGAGTCTGACTACACCGAGATGAATCGCATGGTAAACGTATGGAACCAGTATCAGTGTATGGTTACGTTTAACATGTCACGTTCTGCATCCTATTTTGAGTCTGGTATCGGCCGTGGAATGGGCTTTCGTGATTCCTGTCAGGATTTGTTCGGTTTCGTTCACCTGATTCCGGAGAAAGCAAGACAGCGTATCATTGATATCGCATCTACCCAGATGGAGGACGGAAGTGCTTACCATCAGTACCAGCCGCTCACAAAGCGCGGCAATTCCGATATTGGAAGCGGTTTTAACGATGACCCGCTGTGGTTGATTGCGGCAGTAGCTGCTTATATTAAGGAAACCGGTGACTACTCCATCCTTGATGAGTCTGTTCCATTTGATAACAAGGAAGAGACTGCTGTTCCGTTAATGGAGCATCTGCGTCGTTCCTTCAACTTTACCGTTACCCACCGCGGGCCGCACAAGCTGCCGTTAATCGGACGTGCAGACTGGAATGACTGTCTGAACTTAAACTGCTTCTCTTCTGAGCCGGGTGAATCTTTCCAGACAAGTGGTCCTTCCGAGGGACCAGTTGCAGAGTCTGTCTTCATCGCAGGTATGTTTGTAAAATATGGAAAAGAGTATGCAGCACTTTGCCGCAGACAGGGCTTAACCCAAGAAGCTGCTGACGCTGACACACAGGTAGCTGATATGTATCAGACGATCCTGACTGCAGGCTGGGATGGCGAGTGGTTTGTCCGCGCTTATGACGCTTACGAGCACAAGGTTGGTTCCCACGAATGTGAGGATGGTCAGATCTTCATCGAACCACAAGGCTTCTGTGTACTTGCCGGTGTCGGTATTAAGGAAGGACACGCAGAGAAGGCACTTGCCAGCGTAGAAAAGATTCTCGACACCAAGTACGGCATCGTTCTCTTACAGCCGGCTTACAAGGATTATCACCTTGAGCTTGGCGAAGTTTCCTCTTATCCGCCGGGATATAAGGAAAATGCCGGTATCTTCTGCCACAACAACCCATGGATTTCCATCGCTGAGACTTGTGTTGGTCATGGAAACCGCGCTTTTGATGTATACCGCAAGATATGCCCGGCTTACATCGAAGATATCAGTGAGATTCACCGCACCGAACCATATGTATACTCCCAGATGATCGCTGGTAAGGATGCAAAGAACTTTGGTGAGGCAAAGAACAGTTGGCTGACCGGAACAGCTGCATGGACCTTCTTGAATGTTTCTCAGGCAATCCTCGGTATCCAGCCGGATTACGATGGACTGATTGTGGATCCATGTATCCCATCTGAACTGTCCGGATTTACTATCACCAGAAAGTTCCGCGACGTCACCTATACCATCGAAGTTCAGAACCCAAACAAGAGTCAGAAGGGTATCTCCAAGCTGATCATTGACGGTGTTACCGTAGATGGAAACCAGATTCCTTACGATGCTTCCAAGAAGCAGGTTCATGTGGTTGCTGTTCTGGACTAATCGTAAACTTAGAGTTTCGAGAGCAGGCATCCCCATTCGCGCATCATATGCGATGCAGCCGACCTTATATCAAAATGATTCGACTCATGTTATGATGTTGGGGTCAAAAGGCATTCAATTAAATAAATGTGCATAACAAAAAGCCTCCTTGAATACATGTTAGTAAACATGTTCAAAGAGGCTTTTCATGCGCTCAAAACTCGTTCCAGTGATTCGCACGCTTCTTATTTCGTTTTTGATCAGTATCCTTATTCTCTGCCTGACGGCGCTTTCCATGTGGAAGCTTTCGCTGTCGGACGGGCAAGTAAAGACGGAACTCTATCTGTCCTATCTGCTCTCCTGCCTGTTCGGCGGATTCTGTTTCGGACGCATCTTCCCCAAAAGACGCATTCTCTGGGGACTTTGCTTTGGAATCGGGTACTTTTTGCTTCTCGCACTCGTCTGCATGATCGTCGCTAAGGGCACGCTGTCGTATCCTGCTTTTCTTGTCCTTGGTCTGTGCTGCCTCGGCGGGAGTGCTGGAGCTTTCTTCAGTTAGCAGAAGCACCTTCCGTAGCGATACCACACCCTCTTGATGCGGCTCTGCCGTGCCGTTGCATCGGATGCCATATCGCGGTATAGCTGCGCCGTTTCGTCGCGAAGTTCTGTTCCATACACATGATCACTGAAGGTCAGTTCCTGCAGCAGTTCCTGCAGCCACATCAGCTTTTCCTGCGTCATTGTCGGGAACGACTTCTGCAGACCAACTGCGTCCGTTGCGGTACTGATTTTTCCAAGACCTTCTGCCTCGCACAGAACATCCATCCTGGCAAGTGCATAGAGAAGTGCCTCCTTCGGCTCGCCCTTTAAATGCTGCTCTTGCCGCTGCAAACGCACTTTTCTCTGGTAGATCACGAAAAAGAATGCCAATACGATAAAAAAGATGCAGCCAAGCACAATCAGCATCACATGAATCAAATGCTGTAAGAAATGGTTTTCCTTCGAGTTATCTGAATTGTTCTGATTATTTTGATTATTCGGATCGCTTGGACTTTGCTGCTGGTTCTGATCCGGCGTTGTCGGCTGATTCTGATCGGTCTGCACCTCTTCAGAGGAGGCTTCCGGTGCAGCAGTCGGTTCAGGTGTAGTTTCAAAAATCCCCTCCACTGTTGCCTGTGGTTCTTCTGTTTCCGGCTCAGCCGGGTTAGTCGCATCCTCTAATTGATCAGAACTGATCGTTGCATCAGAATTGTTCAAATCTGCCAAATCCTCATCGTCAATAAAGCCAGGTGTCACCTCTATAGGAATCCATCCAACACCATCTACATAGATTTCGGCCCACGCATGTGCCGCCCCGTCCATGATCGCCTGCGCACCGTTTTCTGCGGTCAGATCGCGCACCAGATAGCCCTCGACATAACGCGCCGGAATCCCATAAAGACGGAATAATAATACCGCTGCCGATGCAAAATGGGTACAAACACCCTGTTTATTTTCATAGAGAAAATATTCAACGTAATCTTTTCCATGTGGTGTAGAACCTGGTGTCTTTGTGTAGGTGGCATGTGCTTCAAGCGTCGAGCGCACGAAGGATACACAATCCGCAATGGATGCAAACTGTTTTCCTGAATATTCCTCATAGAAAGAATCCAGTCCCTTTGTCGGAAGTGTCAGATAGACAGAATCCGCAAAAGCACGGTAAGATGCATCAGATGTCACAGAAGCACCTGCGTTCTCCAGCTTTTGAATATTGGAAAGACGCTGTGTATTTATATAGTACATCGAAAAGATCTCACGATCCGTATCCTGCTTTGGATAGGCATCAAACGGCTCGCCCGCCGTGAAATTTGTCAGATCCGTTCCATACGGAATATACGAAAATGCACTGTTTGCATCCACATCAGAAATAACAAGATCCCGTCTGGCAACGGATGCATCACCGTTATTATAAAGATCCTCTAATACCTGATAATACTGATTGCTTAAGCTGATCAGATCCATTTGGGTCGCAAGACCTTCCTCGTTTTGCTTATCCGTAAGTTCTTTCCAACCGCTGCCCGTATAATTGCTTCCCACGTAACCGCGAATATAGAGCGGTGCCTTTAAATCACTCGAAATATCCAGATACAAATGTGTCTCATCGTAATCGCGCACTTCCTTGACGTTGCTGAGCTTACCGCCATGAACGCCGCTGCTTCGGATAATATCGACCGGAAGCCAGTCCCACTCCCCTCTGGTGATCTTCTTCCAAAGCGTATCCATGCTCTTTAACAGATCACCATTTCGGATATCCTCACGAATTTGGCTTTGTGCCTCATAGCCATCAGTAAAAGCGGGTCCGATTACAAAGCGGCTAAACGGAAGCAACAGTAAAAACAGTGCTGCAACCACTGCCGAAGTCTGCCAGCGAAGCATACCAAATGCACTGCTGCTCATCTTGACTGTGACTGTGCGCACACTAAAGCTCTCGCGATAACGACTGTACTGGAGTGAAAACATACCTACCAGTACAAACAGCATCATCAAAAAGGCTGGCATTGCCGGCAGCTTTCCAACAGCAAGCGCAAGAACAAAAATTGCCGCAAAAACCAACGCAGGCACACGTCCATCCAGTGATCGGATTATTCCCAGCGACAGCACCGCTGCCAACACAAATGTGACAAACAAAAGCGTAACCAAAAGTGATGTGCCCGAAACGGACTCAATCGCCGCAAGTGAAACCTTTGCACTGTAATACTCGTTGATATAGCCTGCGTAAATATTATAAAGACCAAGCAGACCTTTATAAATGCTGCTGTGAAAGATCACACCAAACAAAATAAAAATCCCCAGTACAACCGGCCAGGTGATTGCTCTGCTGATCGGAAGTTCCCATGCTGCTGTCATTAAAAGACAGATCACAACAGTTCCCACTACCAGCAGTACATAATTTAGTTCGATCTCATAGGTAAGAGCAAGTCCAAGCACCACGCCAAGCATTCCGATTCCGAAATAAAGAAAACGCAGCAAAAAAAACAACTGCTCATGAAACTTACCATGTGTCCGGATTCGATCAGCCTGAACAACCTGCTCGACCAGTATGCCCTTTTCTTCATTTTCCATGAAGTTCCTCCTTCATCTATGTCCTCGCATGATTCCTGTTCACAGGACAACGATTCTGTGTGAAAATTCAGATGCGATTTTGCAACGCAAGATCACACCTCTATCAATTCGTGAATCTGATTGATTGTCAGGATCGACTTATTGGTACCATCCGATGACATAAACCCGCCCAGCTGATCATCTTTACTAGTATCCATACAGCTGATTGCAATTACACGATACAGCGGTGTGAGACGGCTGCTCTTGTATTCCTCCCAATACAACTGATCGGTTTTCTTTGCGCTGACAAGAAGCTTGCTCATGACTGCGGTAATGTCGTCCATTCCCTTGATCAGATGCTCCTCAAAACCGCCGTCATCATCCTGTGAATACCAAATCACGCGATGATGACACTCCTGAACGCAAAGAGCAGCTGAAAGCGAATAACAAAGATCATATACCGACTGAATTTCCTCAATCGTCTGATAGCGAAGGTCAAGAAAAATGCCAACGGAATTGCTGATTGGGCGAGACAACTCCTTAATCATCATCTGATCAAGACGCGCTGTCATCTTCCAATGGACTCTCGACATCTTGTCGCCCTGACGGAACTCACGAACCTGATAAATTTCTGCCGGATCATCACCTGCGTGATGCTTATCATATTCCTCACTGTCACTATCAAAACTGCGGCATGCATCCGTCACCGCTACCTGCAACTCCAAAAGATGCGGCATGACGATACACTCTGTCTCTGCCAAAAAGAGCTTTTTGCGCTGAAACAATCTCAAATAATCAAACAATACAATTCGGCTAAATGTAATTTTTACGACACCGCAATAAGTGGAACAAAAAGTAAACGGCACATTGACAGTCGCTCCGGCTGGCGCACGCAGATTTATATCGTAGGATTCTTTCTCACCATCAAGCGCATTGCTGACAGTGACACGCACGGATGCATCCGTTATAGGGAGCCATCCACTATTCTGAAAATGGATCGGGACTTCGATTTTCTCCTCACAATCTGCCACCTGTGAACCATGACCAATCTTTACCTGAACATTCTTTTTCTGATACCATGTGATCGCAAACAACACAATTGGAAGCAAAATCTCAAATGCCAGAAATACACCCGGAACCGGACTCTCATACATAAGTGCGATATACGATGTAATCAGAATCAGCAAGACATATACAATTTTTCTTCCCCACATAAAAACTCTCCTTTCAGGGAAAAGCAAATACAGGCCCCATAGAATTATCTACAAGGCCCGTCTCTTTTATTTTGCCTTTGGCTGGGGGATCAGCTTTAAAATCTGCTCCAGAATGCCCTCTGCAGTCAGACCGCCCACCTTTGCCTTTGTATTTAAAATCAAACGGTGCGCACAGACATCCGTAAACACAGCAGCAACATCAGCCGGAACTACATAATCACGTTCCTTCATGTATGCATATGCACTCGCCATATGAATCAGTGCCAACGTTCCTCTTGGACTGACACCAAGGCTCAAATACTGATGCTTTCTGGTCGCATTAACAAGGTCAGTGGTATACTGATAGATCAAATCATGGATAAATACCTTCTCGACCTCCTGCTTCATCTCCAGAATATCTTCTACCGTAAGTGAGGACGGAATATCATCAACAGAGTACTCCTTCTTACTTTTCATCATGGAGATTTCATCTGCCTGGCTCGGATAACCGAGGGACATGCGAACCATAAAACGGTCAAGCTGGGATTCCGGAAGCAGCTGAGTACCGGAAGAGCCGGTTGGATTTTCCGTTGCGATTACCATAAATGGCTGCGGAACTTCTCTCTTTACGGCATCAATCGTGACGGTGCCCTCCTCCATAACCTCCAGCAGCGCAGATTGTGTCTTTGGTGAAGTACGGTTGATCTCATCTGCCAGGAACAGATTGCACATAACAGCGCCGGGATAATACACAAATTTTCCGGTATCCTTTTGATACATATGATAGCCGCATACATCAGAAGGAAGCACATCCGGCGTAAACTGCATACGCTTCTGCTTTAAAGACAATGCCTTGGAAAATGCAAGTGCCAGCGTTGTCTTGCCAACACCCGGAATATCCTCCATCAGGATATGACCACCTGCAAGCATCGTACACATCAGCTTATTCAAACTCTCGTCCTTGCCTTTGATCACCTTTTTTATATCATCGATTGCCTGCCAAACTTTCTTTACGTTTTGTATATTCTCCATGTTTCCTCTCATTCCTTGTCTCATGCCTCATCCACACTTGACTCTGACATATTTTCTTCAGAAGACTGCTCGGCAGCTTCCTCTAAGGATGCATCGGATAACTCGCCCGATGCATCTTCGGTAGGTGAAACGGTTGTTTTTCCATCGAGCATGTCCTTTAAATTTTTGAGTGCCTCATCCTTTGCACATGCCTCCTGATATCTGGTATTGACGTTGGCTACCAATTCACGCACCGACTCCCATCCGGCTATCTCCTGCAGATACGCAGCAATCTCGCCGTCCTTCGCATTCTTATCAATATACAGGCTTCCATCCTCATTCTGACAAATATACAGACGAATCATGGATGGTGCCTTTGTGTCAATTCCAATAAACTTAATCTCATAGTAGACATATGCAATATACGTGTTGTCTGTGATACCAGAAACGGTGTAGCAGACAATATTTTCATAAGATTCCACGTACTCGCACTGTTTTTTCAGCGCATCCTCGCTAAATGGAGTCTCCTGTGAAACAATTTGTGTGAGTTGCTTCACATCCGCATTCTTCACTGCGTCAAAATACTTCTGTACCAACTCCTTTACTGCCGGCACTCCGTCCTTCTCGAGGGACTGAATCTGATTGTTATTATTATTCTGATTCTCTGTAACATCAACTACTGTCTGAATTTCCTGATGATCCCTATTGCCTTTTCGGCTTGTGATCACAATAACCGCCGCAATCAATGCAGCCGCTACCAGAATGATGACAAAATACGGAAGAATCCTCCGGATCATCCCTGGTTTTTTCTTTCTTTTAAAATTATTTTTTGCCATAGTTCCTTCCTGTTCTGCCGTCTTACACGTTATTGTGCCGCGCACGGGCGCGCATCAGGCTCATCAAAATATCTTTCTTTTACCAATTCTACCGGCATCTGCTTTCCTGTCCATAGGGTAAATGCCTCCGCACCCTGATACAAAAGCATATACAGACCATTAAAGCAACTGCAGCCCTGACTCTTTGCAATCTCCATCAGCCTTGTCTTTCTTGGGTTGTAAATCACATCCGAAACGATCAGTTCCGGATGGAAAAATGCCGGCTCTGTAATCACACTTCGCTCCGTATCCGGTGCCATGCCAACATTGGTGCCATTTGTCAGAATACGACTCTGAGAAAGTTCTCTTTTAATCACGGACTCATCGGAATAATCAAACAAATTGATCTTGCAGGCCGTTTGTGCTGTCAGCTGGCTGATTACTGCCTTTGCATGCTCCATGGACTTGCCCGGACGGCAGAACACAGAGACCTCCCGCACACCATCAAGTGCTGCCTGAACCAGAATCGACGTTGCTGCGCCGCCTGCTCCAAGAAGCGTCATCTTCTCGCCCTTTATACAAAAGCCTGCTTCTTTTACCGCCCGCATATAACCTGTTCCATCTGTATTATATCCGGTAAGTGTTCCTTTTTCATTTACAACCGTATTCACAGAACCCGTGATTGCCGCCGCCGGAGAAAGCACATCGCAAAGCTGTGCCATCTTTGACTTGTTCGGCATTGTGCAGTTCCATCCCCTTGCGCCCAGACTCACGAGACCGTCCACAGCACCGCTAAGACCCTCAATTCCCACATCAAAGCAAAGATAGACATAATTCAATCCCAACTCCTGAAATGCTGTATTGTGCATCATCGGTGATTTACTGTGTCCAACCGGACTTCCAAGCAAACCAGTAAGACCCGTCTTTCCATTTATCATAGACATTTCCTCTCCTGAAACCTTTTGAAGCAGCAACCGCTCTACTGCCCAAGCTCCCCTATACTTTAATACGAATCTGTAAAATATGCAAGCTTTTTATCCATTTTGCCACTGTTTGCGCATTATTTCGTGCAAAATTACCACAAAATAACGCCATTACACTACAATATGAACCTCGTTCTCATCCGGATCATACGCATAAACATGATTCGACAAAAAATCAGTACCGACCGCATCTGTCAGGTTTACTTCCTCCACGATCTCCTTTAACTGCATTGGGAGCACTTCTTGTGTATTTGTCTTTGCAAGAAGCAGCAATTCATGCACACTTGACGGCAAAATATAGTAAGCGCCTCCAAGCCTTTGAGATGCCTTTCGCAGTACACCCGGATATAAAATCACAGATGTGCCAAAAAACGCACGATTATTGGACAATACAAAAAGATGCGGAAAATCAGGGTTATGAAATTCCACCGGCATGCCAATCAGAGCTTCCACGCTGTTTAAAGCTGGCGGGAAGCGTCGCATCATCGTAGAAAGAGCTGTCCGAAACAAAATATCCTCTGTCACATTCCAGATCCTGCTATGGTCATGATAGACTACTGCTGCACCCATCATTCCCTCATTAGGAGCTGCACCCTCGAAAACAAGCTGATAGACTGCTGCAAAATCGAGAACACGTCTATGAGGAACAAGCTTTAAAAAATCCTGATTGTTCTTATAGGAAATCAGACGAATCGTCAAACATGCCGATGCACTTGCGAACTCCGTAAAAACCTCCCCTTCTATCGTTTTATTCTGCGCCACCATGTTGATCACATTCTTCAACTCCTTTTGAATGCTCTCGATTGAATAGCCATGCTGGTACATACGATAAAACGGCGCCATATATATCAAAGGGGTTGTTCGCTTTCCTCCATGGTATAATGACACCGTTTTTATCTTGTTTGTATGTTTTTGTTCTGTTGTCTGTACCGTTACCTTCTCATCAGCAGGATAAGCAGACTGAAGGCTGGCAGTAATTGTAAATAAAAATTGTTGATAGTCCATATTACTCCTCCGATTTTAAAATTTCTTTTTTGCAAAAATCAGAAAAGCCGGATGAGAGAATACGTCTGATGGGAATCGAACCCACGCACATGGCTCCGGAGGCCATTGCTCTATCCACTGAGCTACAGACGTGCATACTGACTGCCGCAATATCCTATCTCTAAAAGTCCAAAGCCAAAAGCCTCTGCAGGCAAATCTGCACAAGCCTTTGACTTTGAAGTTCTGACAGCATTATACTCTGGACAGATACTCGCCAGTTCTGGTATCGATCTTGATAACCTCACCGTTCTCTACAAACAGCGGAACCATGACCTGCGCACCAGTCTCAACAATAGCAGGCTTGGTAGCACCGGTAGCAGTATTTCCCTTAAATCCCGGCTCAGTCTCAGTGATCTGAAGTTCTACGAACAGAGGCGGCTCTACAGAGAATACGTTTCCGTTGTGGGAACATACCTTACACATCTCGTTCTCCTTAACAAACTTTAACGCATCACCGATCAACTCACTTCCAAGTGCAATCTGCTCATAAGTATCGTTGTCCATAAAGTAATACAGATCACCATCCTGATACAAATACTGCATATCCTTACGGTCAATTCTTGCCTCCGGGAACTTCTCGGTCGGACGGAAGGTCTTCTCAACTACTCCGCCATTCTTGATATCCTTTAACTTTGTACGAACAAATGCCGCACCCTTACCTGGCTTTACGTGCTGAAACTCAAGGATCTGATAGACAGTGCCTTCAATTTCCAAAGTCTTACCATTTCTGAAATCACCAGCTGAAATCATCTTTTTTCCTCCTGTAATGAGAATGAACGGCATCTTTCTGTACAATCGTACAGATGCCTATCGGTCTAACAAAACGCAGACACCCCTAAAACGGCGCTGCATACTGTATCATCATACAATAAAAAATCGAACTTTTCAAGTAGTATTTTTAAAAGTTACCAAAAAAGTTTATCGTCCGCAAAAAAGGGTATTGTGCCTCACCGCTAATCCAGATTATAACTTGCAAACTGCGATAAAATTTGACTGGCGAGTTCCTCCGGTGTTTTCTGGTCAACATCCAGTACATAGTCGGCACCACTCAAATAATGTACCTCACGCTGTGCCATAAGCGTGCGCACGCGCTCGCCGCTGTCATCTCCCCTTAAAAGCGGACGTGTGGTATCGCCCTTTAAACGCGCAAAAACGGTCTGCGGACTGACTCTTAAATAAACCACCATACCAAGCTTTCTGAGAAGGCTTCTATTTTCTTCGCGAAGCGGCATTCCACCCCCGCAGGAAATCACAAACTGCTTGTTTTGTGCAAGCAATGTCTCAAGTGCTTTCGTCTCTGCCTGACGAAAGTAAGCCTCTCCCTTTTCAGCAAAAATCGCAGAAATGCTCATTTTCTCGCTTTTTTCAATAAAAGAATCGGTATCGATCAGCTCAAAACCTTTTTTTGCAAGCTCTCTTCCCACCGTTGTCTTTCCAGCGCCCATAAATCCGATTAAAACAATAGAATTCATCGTTTTCTCCCTCTGTGGTAAAAAAATAGTACAATACGTTCAAGGTAACGTTTTAATACAATCTGAATTTCCTCTTTGGGACAGATTGGCTTTACCAGATAGGTGCGGATACCTGCTCTGTTTGCCCCATAGATATCCGTAAAGATCTGATCTCCGATAAAAATCGTCGTATCCGGCGTCGTATGCATGCGCTGCATTCCATCTTCGTAGCCGTGCGCCGATGGTTTTCCTGCTTTGTAAATATATTCACTTCCTACTGCCCTTGCAAACGGACTGACACGTATCTCCTTATTATTTGAAATGATGCAGGTCTTTAAACCAATCCGATGAAGTTCTTCAAACAACTGCTTTGCCTGATCAGTCGCAGGAGCGCCATGCGGCACAAGCGTGTTATCCACATCGAACAGTACCCCCCGCACGCCATTGTCATATTCTTTTTGATAGTCAATCTGATAAGCAGACGATGCCTCTGCCCATGGATACAATTTACTCACGTTTTCTTCTCTTTCTGAATCATATTTTCAAGTTCTTGTGCAAAATTATTCAAATCAGTAAAAGAACGATAGACACTGGCAAAGCGCACATATGCAACCTCATCCAGTGTTTTCAGTTTTTCCATTACCAACTCACCAATTATCTGACTGCTGACTTCCTTATCGTAATTATTAAAAATGGTTGTCTCAATGTCATCCACCAGATGATTGACCGCATCCGTCGGAACCGGACGCTTATGGCAAGCCATAACAATACCGGTCTTCAGCTTTTCTCTTGAGTAAGTCTCTCTTGTCTGATCTTTCTTCACCACCATCAGCGGAAATACTTCGATCTTCTCATATGTGGTAAAGCGCCGATTGCACACCTCACACATCCTGCGTCTGCGGATCGCAGTATTATCATCAGAAGGCCTTGAATCAATTACTTTTGTTGTATCTTCTCCGCAAAACGGACACTTCATTGTTGCCTCCATTCCTGCTGTCTGCCAGCATCCTTTTTATGCTGTTATTATAGAATAAAAGAGTGTGCGTGGTCAAGTTTTTTCTGAATTGTTTTCAATTCGTTTTTTATTTTTCTCCGCAGTTTGCAGAATGTTTATCTGTAAGATCTTATTTTTCTTTGATTGGTTTTTCCCCTTCTTCAATGTCAACCAGAATAATATCTGATCCAATTTGCTTTACTTTACAAAAAGGGATTCTAAATTCAGTATCCCGCCCAAATAAACCACAAATTTTTCCGGTTCCTGGCACAATTAACTCCGTTATGTACCCATTCCTGCAGTCAAACTCAATGTCACACACATAGCCAAGTCGCCTACAATCCATGATATTGATCACTTCTTTCTGTCTTAAATCGCAAATACGCATATACTGACCTCAAAGCCTTTTCTTTCTCGGTACAGTATATGCGTATTTCAACCATTCTGTTTTTATCAGTAAGATACCTTTAGTGCTCGGTTCCAAACTCAGACAGCTTTAACCCTGGATTTCTCTCAAGTACCATCTGCGGACTCCAGCTGTTTGCAAACAAAAGAAGCGGACGTTCTTTCAAATCCTTGATACGCTTCATATCGGAAGTTCCATTGATTCTTGCAACATCAACACTCTCCCAATTTTCAATCCAGCGGATATACTCATATGGCAGCGGATCCAGACGAATCTCAACATTATATTCGTTTTCCAATCGAAACTTTAATACATCAAACTGAAGCACACCGACAACGCCGACGATAATCTCTTCCATTCCAGTATTAAACTCCTGAAAGATCTGGATCGCTCCCTCAAGAGCAATCTGATTGATTCCCTTGATGAACTGCTTGCGCTTCATCGTATCCACCTGACGCACTCTCGCAAAATGTTCCGGTGCGAAGGTTGGGATTCCATCAAAAGTAAGGTTGCCCATCTTAGGAGAGCAAATGGTATCACCGATTGAGAAGATACCCGGATCAAAAATACCGATAATATCACCGGCATATGCCTCTTCCACGATAGTTCGCTCTGATGCCATCATCTGCTGCGGCTGAGTCAGACGAATCTTTCTGCCGCCCTGCACATGATTTACCTCCATGCCCGCCTCGAACTTGCCTGAGCAGATACGCATAAATGCAATACGATCCCTGTGTGCCTTGTTCATGTTTGCCTGAATCTTAAAAACAAACGCAGAGAAATTTTCATCAAACGGACTGATATCGCCATTTGAGCTGTGTCTTGGAAGCGGTGAATAAGTCATCTTTAAAAAATGCTCCAAAAAGGTCTCCACACCAAAATTGGTCAGTGCAGAACCAAAAAATACAGGTGAAAGCTCACCGCGGCTTACCTTATCCTGATCAAACTCCTCGCAGGCTCCGTCAAGCAATTCAATATCCTCAAGCAATTTCTGATAGCCGATGATGCCAACCTCGTTCTCTGCCTCATCAACCTCAAGCTCATGGCTCTCAACCTCATGCATACCGGCATCCGCTGCAACAAAGGTCGTAATCTTATTTGTATTACGATCATAAACACCCTTGAAACTCTTTCCACAGCCAATCGGCCAGTTGATTGGGCATGTCTTGATTCCCAACACACGCTCGATCTCATCCATCAGATCAAATGGATCGTTTGCCTCGCGATCCAACTTATTGATAAAAGTGAAAATCGGGATATGACGCATAACACAAACCTTAAACAGCTTAATGGTCTGCGCCTCGACACCCTTAGAAGCATCAATTACCATAACAGCAGAATCAGCTGCCATCAAGGTACGATACGTATCCTCAGAGAAATCCTGATGACCCGGTGTATCCAGAATGTTGATGCAATAGCCCTCATAGTGGAACTGCAAAACGGAAGAAGTTACAGAAATACCTCTCTGTTTTTCAATCTCCATCCAGTCAGAAACAGCATGCTTTGCTGTCTTTCTTCCCTTTACGGAACCAGCCTGATTAATTGCACCTCCATAAAGGAGAAACTTCTCTGTTAATGTAGTTTTACCCGCATCCGGGTGGGAAATAATTGCAAACGTTCTGCGCTTGCTGATTTCTTCTTCATATAATGACATTTTATTCCATGCCTTTCTTTGTTCAAAATTCATATGACAGCTTAAAGCTGCGCATTCATCACACGCAGCTTCAAATTGTTTCATTTTTTAATTAGCAGTTCTTCCTTCTGCTTTTCCAGTTTTCATATAATGCAAATAGTATGCCGCATTGTTGCTGCCAAATGCCGCCCTTAAATCGGCATAACGCTTCTTATATACTGCTACATTAAAGGAGGCACTTGCCTGACGTCCCTCCCGCATTCCGTTTTCCACAAAATGCTGAAGATACTTCTTAGGATCATCTCCAAATGCAGTTCTTAGATCCGCGTAATTCTTCTTATAATACTCATAATCATATACCAGCGCATACTCTACACCATTATAAACAGTTGGTGCAGATGATGCCGTACTATTTTTATCGGTGTTTCCCGCACTGCTACTGCTAGTGTTTCCAGTATTTGAAGATGCTGCGGTTCTGCCTTCCGCTTTTCCATATTCCAAATAATGTTTGTAATACAGAACATTATTATCTCCAAACGCCTTGCGCAAATCCGCATAGTTGCTCTTGTATATTTTCACATCAAAGCTTTTACTTGCCTGACGTCCCTCTGCCATTCCATATTGAATGAAATGTTGGAAATACTTATCAGCATCATCGCCAAATACTGCTCTCAGATCTGCATAGGCATTTCTATAGTAAGTGTAATCATATACTCCTGAATATTTCTTTTCCTGAGCAGATGCCACATGATTATTGCTGCTATTATCTCCAGTATTCTTATCGTCAGACTTATTATCTGTGCTGCTCTGAATCAATTTCTGTGCATTTCTGCCTTCCTTTTGACCATATTCCAGATAATGCTTTACATATGCGTTGTTATTATTTCCAAACGCTGCCTTTAAGTCGGCATAATTATTTTTATAGATATCTATGTCAAACTCAGCGCAAGCCTGTCTTCCTTCTTTGATACCATATGTAACAAAATGCTTCAATGCCGCCGTCTTATCATTGCCAAATGCCGCCTTCAAATCCGAATACTTGCTGAGATAATATTCAGCATCAAATACAGGTGCATAATTCACTCCATTATACATTGCCGCCGGGCGCGTCGAAGAATTATTTCCAGAGTCACTACTATTGTCGTCCTGCTTTGTATTATCCGGAAATGGGCCATCCGTTGAACCATCCCAACCGGCAGCCTTTCCTGTCAGAAGATAATGCTCATAATACGCATCAAGATCATCTCCATATTGCTTGTTCAACTGCGGATAACGCTTGCGGTAGGCATCCACATCAAAACCATCAAAGAAACCTTCTTTTATCTCTACTCCGCGACCAATAATCAGGCGATATTCCGCTGTCGAACCATCCTCTGCCGTCACCGTTATCTTCGTTGTTTCTACTTTATGCGACATCGTTCCAATATTGGAAAATGATGCAGAAGATGTTTTTGCAGATGCTTTTACCTTAACATTTGCATAAACAGTGCTGCTTCCCACATTATAGTAAAAATCTTTTTTATTTTTATCAAATGTCTGAATTACTTCCTGATCATTTACAGTAAGTGAATTCAGGCAGGTATTCTGATTTTTACGTTCTGCTGGCTTTGGCGAAGAAGTTGGGCGTTCCTCATAAACCGGAATCAAAAATACAAAATTACTCTCAAACTGCCCTCCCGCTGCTCTATAGGAACGGCTTACCTGATTTCCCTCTGAGTATGGAGCCATGATATTGGTCATATACTGATGCCAATACTTGCCATTGTATTTTCCATCATAATCAAATTTCTGTGCATACAACGTATTCTGGTTCCGAAGAATATACTGGTTTGCAAACTTCAAAGAACCGCCAATCAGTGCCTTTTCCGGTGTGTTCCATGCACCGGACGATATTGTTCCATCTGGAAGCATCATAGTAGAACCTACCTGCGCCTCTTTTAAACCATTCTGCAAAATTTCAGCTCTGGTGGATCCCGTTGCCTGAATATTAAAATAATTATACAGACCCTCATAACCCGAATACTTACCCGAAATCATATCCGACGTTCCGGCTCCCTGTTCCTGTCTGACACGGCTGGCAAGGGCTACCGGGTTAATGTTGTACTTTTCCCCAACCCAACAAAACAGCCAGGAATAGGTATAACTGGTTCCCGGAACAGTTGCATTTGCCATAAAACTGCCCGAAAGCGCAGCCTCTACAACAGATTGGCTTTGATATGACTCATATGTCAACGACTCAAACATAAAAATGTCATTCTCATTCAGAAAATTCCTTGGATCCATATAATAACGTACAGTTTCTTCCGAAGCTCCTGCCCAATTCGGTTCCCACTGAGTCCATGTATTGGTCTGCCAGTTATAATCTCTGTCAAGCAATGATCGAAAACATTCATTGTAGCTCATCGTAACAAGTGCTCTTGCCGGCGTATCCATCTGCTGACTTACCGCATAGGAAAATGTATCGCCAACATAGACAGGTTTAAAGACCCAATTTGGATGTGCCTGTGAAAGTGCATTCAGCGCAGACTGATAATCTGCCGGAAAGCTTCCTATACCAGCTGTATCGGTCAGCATAATCGCTTCACTCGCGTCAAACTCAAGAGCGTCCACCCGAATATATCCTTCACTGCTATAATCATTCACATCAAATATGATTCTGGCCCACACCGGCTCATCATCAAATAAAACAACTCCCGTTACATACACAGAATATCCTGCTGAAAGAGAAGCAAATGCGGATGCTCCGTCCTTCCATCCCGTATAAATCTGGGCATCTGAAGTCAAATATGCCTTAGAATAATAAACTTCTTCTATTCCCTCTCCAAGGCTCTCCTGCGTTGTTTCTTCTTCCTCATCCGTCTCAGTTTCAGCTTCTGTTGTTTCTTCCTCTGCTTCTTTTTCTAATTCACTGTTAGTTTCTGCAGCAGCATCTGTACCAGTTGTTTCACTAACATCTGTATTTTCTGCCTGTGCCTGAGTTTCCGCTGTTTCTTCCTGCTGCGTTACTTCTGATTCCTTGGTTAAAACCTCGGTCTCCTCTATTACCGGCACACTTTCAGATTCCTGCGGCTGCGTTTGCTCAGTCTCGGTGACTTGTGCATCTGTATTTTGCATCTGCGTAGTCTCAACCGCCTCATCTTCTGTGACAATCTCTCCTAAAGATGACACGGTTTGCAGCTGATCTTCTGCAGTATTTTCTATTCCGCTGCTCTCAGTAAATGTTTCCTGTGCCAATACCGGAAACACTGACATCTGTGCAATGCCAAATGAGATCAGGCAGGCAGTTCCTTTTTTCAACAATACATGTCTACGTCTCTTCATGGGATCCCTCATTCCTATTACTTTGCAGCTGTTTTATACCTCCACAGCTACATCACTTCAAAGCATTCTTATAAAATTCCTTAAACTCACTGTAACCTTCCGCGATCAGCTGCTCCTTCTGGAACTTTTTATTCTTGTTCATCCATGCAACAAGAATCTGCTTTCCTTCTGCACGACCTGCCATTGCCTCCTGTAAGACAGAACCAAGCACATCGCTGTCAATATTCTTTTCTACCAGATAAGCAATCTTCTCCTTGCTGCCCGGAACAGTAAATCCTTCATCTAAGAGAATGGTTACGATACGCTCAAAACCGATTGAAAATCCACATGCCGCAGTCTCCATTCCGGTAAACTTACCAACCATCTTATCGTAACGTCCACCACCTGCAATAGAACCCGGAAAGCCGTCCACTCCAATCTCGAAAATGGTTCCTGTGTAGTATGACATACCGCGTACAAGAGTAGGATCAAACTGAAGCTTGAAGCTTGCCTGTGTTGTCGCGCTGACAGCCTCACAGATCTGCTGCAGATTCTCTGCCGCACCGCCCTCAAGACAATCACCAAGCGTCTCTGCCAGATAAGCAATGCCATCTTCGTTCTCATTTAACCCCTTGAACAGACCCATGTAGCGGTCGATTGCCTCCTTTGCAAAGCCACTAGACTCCAATTCTGCTGCTACACCGTCCAAGCCGATCTTATCCATCTTGTCCAGAATGATAAATACTTCGTCATACTGTGCTTCCTCAAAACCACTGTATTTTGCCATACCCTTTAAGATACGACGATCATTGATATGTACGGTAAAGCCTTTGAAACCAACCTTTCCAAGCAAAGTCGTAGTTGCCAAAATCAACTCAATCTCTGCCAAATTAGTCGGATCACCGAGGATATCAATATCACACTGATAAAACTGTCTGAAGCGACCCTTCTGTGGACGATCTGCTCTCCACACCGGTCCGATCTGTAATGCCTTAAACGGCTTTGGCAGGTTCGCTGCATTGTTAGAATAATATCTTGACAGAGGAACCGTCAAATCATAACGAAGACCACTATCTACCAGATCAGCCTCCGTCTGCGCTGTTTCCAAATTGAGTTTTTCACCGCGCTTTAAAATTTTGAAAATGAGCTTCTCATTCTCTCCACCCTGCTTGTTGCTTAGGTTTGCGATATTCTCTACACATGGAGTTTCAATTGGTGTAAATCCAAATCCCTTGTATGTTTCTTTAATCAGCCCAATCACATAGTCACGGATCTGCATCTCTGCCGGCTGGATATCTTTCATGCCTGTAACAGGCTTTTTTACTAATGCCATAAATATCCTCTTTTCTAAACTTTATAATACATATGATGTCGATATCAAAAGGTCTTTTCACGCAACCTATCATACGACACTCCCGTTCAATATTATACGTTTTTACAATATGCTGTGTCAACTGTTTTTTCACAGGCGGATAGATCAATCAAAGTTAGATCCACGTAAATGATGTACAGACACCCTATTTTTCTTGATTACTCGCGCGTATTTTTGTCCGCAAACAGCTTCTTTTTGCGCTCGATCATCTCGTCTGTTTTCTCCAGATAAGTCTTGATATCCTTGACATTTTCGCATCGTTCGATCCTGCCATTTGGAAAGACAGCCTTTGTAATTGCACCTGCGCCAAGTGCCACGATGGTTTGCATCTCTTCCATAATTAGAATATTATAGATGCCTTCCTTTCCAGGCTTTGCATAACCGACATTTTCCATATTTCCGGTCATGTTCTTCTGACGATATAGATAGTAAGGCTTCATGCCCATCGCCTCTGCGGCATCCTGCGTCAGTTCCATCGTACTCTCAGAGTTTAAACTCTTCATGCCCGCATAAGCTTCCTTCTGCGTGTTAAGTCTTGCCGCACGCTTGATCGCAAGGGAGTGAACTGTCAAATTATCCGGTTCAAGCTTTTTGATCTCCTCTAAGGTATTCTCAACATCTTCTTTTGTCTCCTGCGGAAGACCGACAATCATATCCATATTAATGTTATCAAATCCTTCCTCTCTGGCAAGCAAAAAAGCATCCCGCACCTGCTGTACGGTATGTCTTCGGCCGATCAGTTCCAGTGTCGCATCCTTCATTGTCTGAGGATTGATGCTGATGCGCGTTACCGGATAGTGCTTAATGGCCTGCAGCTTTTCACGGGTAATACTGTCCGGACGTCCTGCCTCCACTGTCCACTCCTGAAGAAATGACAGATTAAAGGAACTCTCGATCTTAGAGAGAAGGCGTTCTAACTGTTTGGGTTCAAGCGTGGTAGGCGTACCGCCTCCGATATAGATCGTATTTAACTTCTTTTCCTTAAATGCCTCTGCCACATAGTCAATCTCTTTCTCAATGGAATCCAGATACGCATCCACGCGGTCGCCAAAACGATTCACCGGATAAGACGTAAAAGAGCAATAGGCACAGGTAGTCGGGCAAAATGCAATACCGATGTACAAGCTGTATCCATCCTCGTAATCCAAGCTATTTAACAGCCGGATCTCTCTTTTTGCAATGTCAAGACTAAGCATCGTCTTTTCTTCGCCACAAAGCATCTCATTTTCCATATAGTCAATACATTCCTCGTCGGAAGCACCGTCCATCAGCATGGTTCTGGCAATCTTTGTCGGACGGATTCCGGTCAGTGTCCCCCACGGAAGTTCTTTGCCGGTAAGCTTTAAGAGTAAACGGTACAGCATGCACTTTGCTTTCGTCTTTGTGTCCTTGCGGTCAGATAAATTGCATATGCAGATATCAGTAAGCGCAGTGTTACCCTGTGTCAGCTGCATTGTCATCTCTGTTTCTGTATTGTCGGCCTCATTGTTTTTCATATTGTCGCTCACGCATACACAAAGAAACAGCTCGCCCTCTGCACATACATACTCTGGCGTCTCCACTCTCTTAATTGCCCGTCCCGGATAAAATGCCATAAACAGGCTTCGGATATCGTTATCCAATGTATCACATTCCAGATAAAAATAAATCATATATGTTTTCTTTTTTTCCTTTCAAATTTTTCACATTCCAGATGCCGGATTGTGCATTTTCTCATATCCAATCGAGGTTGCCTGTCCATGTCCCGGATGTACTTCTGTTTCTTCTGGCAATACAAACAGCTTTCCGCGGAGCGAACGAAGCAGTGCAAACATGCTTCCACCTGGAAAATCCGTTCTTCCGCAGCTCTCACAGAACAGCGTGTCTCCTGCAAACAGTACCTTTTCCTTCCTAATATAATAACAGACACCGCCAGGTGTGTGACCCGGTGTCTCTATTACAGTAAGTTCCATTCCTGCAATTGAAAGTACTTCATTATCATTTACAAGCTTATCTGCCTTCATTGTATATGGTACTGCCCACATGCCGGACAGATTCATCTGTGAATCTGCAAGCAGTTCTTCCTCGTGAACACCTACATAGACTGGAATCTGATACTGCTGCCTGATCTTTTTTGCCGCCATGATATGGTCAAAATGACCATGTGTCAAAAGCACTGCCTCAGGTGTTACCTGATAACGGCTGCACACTCGAATGATCTTTTCTGCCTGCTCGCCCGGATCAACTAAAAAACCTCGTCCCGTTACCGCATCCCATGCCAGATAGCAATTCGTCCCCATCTCACCTACATGAATTGTCTCGATTTTCATCCAAATACCTGTCCTTTCTTCTCATCTTATATTCACTTTGCATGATATGCTGCATCTATCCTGCATTCACCTTCTATACAAAACAGGCAGGGCCAATCACCCTGCCTGCCATCTCCGTTCTCTACTATTTTGTTTATCCATTCCAACCAAATAGATTTCGCTTTGAAGCTTAACGAAACTTTTCGATCAGCCATTGGAACGCTCAATATCAATCACACCATTGACTGACATTAGGCGATTAATCAGCTGCTGAAGTGCTTCAACGCCACCAACCTCAAACGACATATTGATTGTTGCCGTTCCCTGCTTGCTCTTTTTCGAGTTCATGGATGCAATATCGATCTCACGTTCAGTAAAGATTTTTGAAATATCTGCAAACATACCGATGCGGTTATTACAGTAAATCTTAATCTCCGCCATAAATTTCTCCGTTGAACGTAAGCTCTCTTGCTGCCACTCAACATCGACAAGTCTGGACTTTTCGGACTCCGGAAGCACCATCACATTCACACAATCGGTACGATGGATGGAAATGCCTCGTCCTCTGGTAATAAATCCGACGATCTCATCACCCGGAACCGGAGAACAGCATCTGGAAAAACGAACATTGACATCGACAACACCATTTACCAAAACACCGCTTGTGCTGCGAATCTTGACTGGCTTGTTCTTGTTGTTCTCGATCACCGCCTCTAATACTTCTTTATCAGTCGGCACTTTTTTCTTGGACTCCTGATACAGATCGATCAGCTTGTTTACAATCTGACCTTCCTTAAGGCCACCATGTCCAACGGCTGCCAACACAGAATCCCAGTCGCGAAAACCATACTTTGCAACAACTTTCTTTACGAACTCTGGCTTTGTCAGCTCGCTGATCTCGAAGCCCTTGCCCTTAGCACAGCTGGAAACAAGTTCCTTTCCTCTGGTGATATTTCCGACTCTGCCCTCCTGCTTAAACCACTGGTTAATCTTGTTTCGTGCCTGCGTACTCTTTACAATGTTCAGCCAGTCGCGGCTTGGCCCTTTGACATTCTGGGACGTAAAGATCTCAATACGATCACCATTTTGGATTTTATAATCCAGCGGAACCATCTTTCCATTGACTGCGGCCTGCTTCATACGGTTTCCTACTGCGGAATGAATACTGTATGCAAAATCAATCGGCGTAGATCCTGCCGGAAGATTCTTCACGTCACCCTGCGGGGTAAAGCAATATACACTATCCGAGAACAAATCCAGATCATTTTTTACCATGCTCATGAATTCCTTGTTATCGGAAACATCCTTCTGCCACTCAAGGATCTGACGCAGCCAGGACAGTTTTGCTTCCTCGTCACGCACGGTTGTATCACCCGATCCGCGCTCCTTGTACTTCCAGTGAGCTGCAATACCGTACTCAGCGGTACGATGCATCTCAAAGGTACGGATCTGAATCTCAAACGGCTGTCCATTTTTGGCGATCAGCGTTGTATGAAGAGACTGATACATATTTGGCTTTGGCATCGCAATGTAATCCTTGAAACGAACCGTAATCGGATGGTACATTTCGTGGATGACACCAAGCGCTGCATAACAGTCCTTTACCGTATCGACGATAATACGCACGGCAAAAATATCATAAATCTGATCAAGTGTCTTGTCCTGATTCACCATCTTCTTGTAAATGCTGAACAGATGCTTTACACGACCGGAAATCTCTGCCTTAATGTCTGCTTCCTCAAGCTTTACTGCAACTTCTGACTTGATCTCATCGATAAAGCGCTCTCTGGCCTCCTGCGTACTGTAAATTTTCTCGGTCAGTTCCTTATAAACATCCGGATGCAGATACATCAAAGACAAATCGTCAAGCTCCGTCTTAATCTTAGAAATACCAAGACGGGACGCAAGCGGCGAGTAAATCTCAAGTGTCTCTTTCGCTTTTTGCTTTTGCGTCTCCGGCTTCCAGAACTGTCCGGTACGCATATTGTGCAGACGGTCGGCAAGCTTTACCATGATGACCCGGATATCCTTTGCCATTGCAAGGAACATTTTTCGCAGGTTTTCTGCCTGAATCTCGATTTTATCCATATCCCAGTTGATTTGTGTCAGCTTCGTGACACCATCAACTAAGAATGCAATCTCCTCACCAAACAAATCAATCAGCTGTTTAAGTGTTACCGGAGTATCCTCCAACACATCATGAAGGAGTCCTGCCGCGATACTCTCCTTATCCAGCTCAAGCTCTGCCAGAATGATAGCGACGCAGAGCGGATGGATAATATACGGCTCACCTGAGCGTCTGCGCTGATCTCCATGAGACTTAAGTGCAACCTCATAAGCTTTGCGGATCAGCGACAGGTCATCAGACGGATGATATTTTTTTACACTCTCCTCTAATTCCTTATACAATTCCTCTGGCGATGTAAAATTCGCCGGCGCCTTCACCGAAGGCTTTGGTGGGGTTAATCCTTCTTCTTCTGGATTCATAGCAGACACCTCTTTCCTTTTTTATAAGCTTGCGTACTTGTCTTCCATAAATTGTCTTGCCTGCTGCGCATTGGATGGATTGGTATCCTCCAGCAGCACATGGATATGCGGCTTATGCTCCTTGATATAGCGAAGCAGAAACTCATAATCCATCTGACCGGTTCCACATGCACAGCTTAAGAGCTTTCCATTCTCAATCTTGAAATCCTTTGCATGGATAGTAGCAATGTCCGGTCCAAGAATCTCAACAAATTCCTTAAAGATTTCCGGATAATCCTGATAATTGGACTCATCAAGCAGATTTACCGGATCAAAAATAATCTGTAAATTTGGAGAGTCAATCGCATCAAGCACCTTTCTGGCACGTTTTGCATTGTTTACAATGTGACGGCATACCGGCTCAATTGCAACGATCACGCCAAGTTTTTCTGCATACTCAACAACCGGGCGCAGATTCTTAATAAAAATCTGAAGTGCTTCCTCCGTAAAAGAAAATGGCTCTGTGCGATACTCGGTATTGCATGCTCCAGTCTCGGTACCAACTACGCCTGCACCAAGAATACTTGCAAATACAATGTGTCTCTTGTATGTATCAATGGTATTCTTCAGTGCAGCCTCATCCGGTGTGGCCAGATTCTGATAGCAGCCAAGAACGGCAACATCTACCTTATTCTCAGCGAACACTTCCTTCATGTACAATGCCATACCAGGAGTTAAAACCTCCTTCTGGGTTGGAAATTCATGAACTGCCTTCGGCACTGCCAATTGGCAACAATGCATCCCTTCATTGTGGATCTCTTTTACAAGCCCTTCAAATGTATCTGCCTTTACATCATGGGCACGAATTCCGATTCTCATACCATTTCTCCCTTCAAAAGTTCTGTTTTATAATCCGATTTCTTAATTATACTCAATTTGATGAGACTCTGCAATAGTTTTGTATCACGATTTGCAAGCTTCTTTTGCCCTGAAATTCGTTAATTTGTGGATAATATGTCACTGCAATGTCAATTGTATTGCGCATTCCACGAAGCGCAGCCGCCACATTGTCCCGTCCGTATTCTTCTTCAAGGAAATCAAAAAACATATCCGTGTCACCAAAATACAGCGCATCCATCACGACTCCCTCCGGTCCCATAACGGACATTTTGACCACATTTCGATTCTTTCCGATACGCGACAGTCGAAGCACCGATATGTGCTGTTGTGCAAACAGAGGCTTTTCATTTGCACGGCCAAATGGTTCAAGCTTTTCCAGGTCTGTAATAACATCCTCGCTGATATAGCCAAGCGGCATCGCAGCGTCAATCATGACAAGCGGCATCAGCTGTGTCGGTGTGAGGGTGCAGCGTTCATTTAAACCATCCCGCAGGATCTCTAAATTTTTCTTTTCCATCGTCAGACCTGCCGCCATCTTATGACCGCCAAAACGAACAAACAGACTGCGAAATGCACTAAGCTCTGCGAACATGTCATAGTCATCGATGCTTCTGCCGGATGCCTTGATCTGACCATCCTCTGATGCATCTGTAAAAACAAGTACCGGACGATAATAGCGTTCGCGAAGACGACCTGCGATGATGCCCGCCACGCTCTCGTGACACTCTGGTATGTAGACGAGATAAACACGTTCCTCCTTCCACGCTGCATGCTCGATGATATCCACTGCACGCTCGGTTCCCACCCGCGTCAATTCCTTTCGCTCCTCGTTCATCGCCCACAGTTCACCAGCCAGCACAAGTGCCTGCTCGTATTTTCCTGATTCAAGAAGTGCCAGCGCATGAACAATTGTGTCAAGCCGTCCTGCCGCATTGAAGCATGGGCCTAAGATAAAGCCGATGTGATATGCACGAATCTGCTCCGGTGCAATGCCGCATACTTCCATCAGTGCGCGCAGACCAACATGTGTCGTATGATTCAAATAGGACAGACCGATACGCACGAGGATTCGATTTTCTCCGACTAATTCCATGACATCTGCCACTGTTGCAATCGCTGTGTACTGTAAAAAGATTTCCTGGCGGCTCATCGTGCGTTTCATTCGGCGAAATAATAACGTAATCAGCTGGTAAGCAACACCTGTTCCGCACAAACTCTTGAATGGATATGCACAGTCTTCCTGCTTTGGGTCGACAATGGCATCTGCAATGGGCAGCATGTAATTCTTTTTTCCGTGCTTCTCCTCAAACGGTACCTCGTGATGATCGGTTACGATGACTGTCATTCCCAGCTTTTTTGCTTCCTCAACCGCCTCAAATGCAGCGATTCCATTGTCGCAGGTAAGAAGTACGCTCGCACCCTGTGCATATGCCTCCTGCACGATACGGCTGTTGACGCCATAGCCTTCTGTCACACGGTTCGGAGTAAAGATTGCTGCCCGCCCACCCAACTCGATGAGCGCTTCCTTTAAAAGAAGACCTGAAAAAATCCCGTCATTATCAAAATCACTTGATATCGCAATCAGATCGTTGTGAGCAATCGCACTTTCAAGCAAGGATGCTGCCTTGTCTGCATCTTTCATCAGGGATGGGCTGCTAATCATGTCCAATGTGCCTTTTAAGTAGCTTTCAATCTCCTCTTTTGTCTCAACATCGCGGTTTCTCATAATTCTTGCCGTCACCTGATTGATGCCGTATGCTCTGCTGATGGCCGCAAAATCCGCCTTTTTTGCGTACAGACGCCAGCGCTCTTTTTTCATCCTTTTTCCTTTCTGCTTGCAGCTGCATTTTCATTTTCTTCTATTTTTCTCATATAATCCAGCCTGACTCAACCATCAGTTCTCTGGGTCAAAGCGGACATTCGCAATCCGCTTCGCTACTTGCCTGATTCGGTTAAATCGATTTTCTCAAAAATCTAAAAATGCCCCGTGCAGTCAACACCGAGGCATTTTTATCTTTATTCCTGCTCTTCTTCCACATCCTCAACGCCGCTCAGGCAAAGTCTCTCGCCCTCCTGTCCGTCGATGGACACATTATGAAGCACAAGTTTTTTGACATTTCCGACCACAAGGCCAAGACGGCTGGCAGGCTCACAGCCCATCATCATGGCTGCAACGCCGGTCTGTGCATCCTTTGCATACGTGATGGAAACGTTGTCAAATACCAGTTGCTCAATCTTCTGCTCCGGAAGACCATAGATATACGCACCGCAATAATGTGCATTGCGGCAGACAATATTGCGAAACTCCAAGGATTCGATCTTCGGTGTGCGCTCGTCTACCGGCAGCGCCTCCTTCGTGCCGACATACTCGGTACGTCCGTCCGGGTCACAGAAATAAAAACTGTTTACAACAAATGGTGCCTTTACTCCTTCTAACTCCAGATCCTCGAACACGATGCCCTTCAATACAGAATCCTTTCCACGGCCTCGTCTTGTCTTCACGCGAAGACCTCTGTCGGTATTCGAGAAGCGGCACTTTGAGATATGAATATCATCGACACCGGCCGCAATCTCGCTTCCGACGGTAACTGCACCATGACCATCCTGCATCCAGGACTGACGGACGTGAATGTGCTTAGACGGCACCTTAAATTTTTTGCCCATGTAGATCTTTCCGGATTTGATTGCGATACAGTCATCGCCAACGGAGAAATGAACACCTGCGATCTCAACATTGGTGCAGGACTCCGGATCACAGCCATCCGTATTGTGAGAATTTGCCGGTCCCTTTACTTCCATATCAAGGAAGCGGATGTTGTTTGAGAAATACGGATGAAGATTCCATGCCGGGGAATTTTGCACCGTAATGCCAACAACGGTAATGTTCTCGCAGTGATTCAAGAAGATCATTCGCGGTCTCCACGCACGAATCTTGTCCTTTGGGCGGCTCCACCAGTTTTCAAAATCCGCACGTCCATCCAGAACGCCCTTGCCGCAGATCGTTACATTCTTCACACGGATACCGGTAATCATGGACGCAAAGCTGTCGAGTGGATTGCCCTCCCAGCTGCCAAGGTTATAATAGCCATCCTCTTTGTCATACTCGATCTGACCCGGCAGAATCGGTGTGCGCTCACGGTCATAAATACCAGCTACCGTTGCGCCTTCTTGCAATTCGAGAATCATATCACTCTTTAAAAACAAAGCAGTTATCGGATATGTTCCCTTTGGGATCAAAACTCTTCCCTTCTCCGGACAGCAAAGAACCGCCGCCTGAATCGCACTGGTATCATCGTGAATACCGTCACCAAACGCGCCAAACTCTTTTACATTTAAAGTAATCGGTTCAGGCTCAGTGTGGAATGCAATCGTCTCAGACTCCTCATTTGCGCGCACCAGCATGATCTCGTAATCTGTGTCCGGCAGCAATCCGTCAATCGTCTGAATCATCTTGTGGAAAATACCCTTTAACTGTCCGTTTACCCAAATCTCGTAGCTCGCTGTTTCGTAAATCGCATCCTCATCCAACTCAATGGTCACATGTCTGGATGAGCAGAATAATATATGAAAATTCATGATAAGCTCCTCTTTTTTAATGATCGTTTCCCATTATGCCTCTGATTTCTGCTTTGCCATCTCCATCAGTACAATGGCAGCCTCTAACTCGGCACTCTTATGCTCATGACGGCAGACAACGCGGTACCATTCGTTCAGCATACATTGATATTTGTATGGAAGGAGAATCCTCTGACTGCATGCCTCATAAGCAGCTGCCAGAATCAAAATTCGCTGCATCGGGTCAAGTGTTGCAAAATTTTCACGAAGTGCTGCAAATGTCTCCTTGAAAAGTGTGGTAATCTGTGCCTGATACTCGAAAACACCTTCCTTCATTGCTTTCTTAACCTGCGTCAGTCCATACAGATACCAGCCATCGCGCTGTGCCTTTTCAACCTGACACAGCTGGCGGTAAATATTCTCGTAATACTGGAGTGTGCCATATTTTGTCTCATATTCCGCAAAAAAGCTCAGCTCATAAAATACCTGGCGGCCGGTCAAATGCACATCCTTGCTGTGTTCGCCACAATATTTTTCGGTCAGTTCTTCACGAAGCTTATTTACGGCCTCGCGTCTTTCCGGGTTTCGATCAATCATCCAAAGCCATACACTGCCATACTCGACTTCTGCGGCTTCGCTGCTATTTCCAATCGCACTGAGACGGTCAGACGCTGCACTTAAGCCAAGCTGCTCGTAAATACGAAGCAGCGCCTTTGCACTGAGTGCATCCACCTCCTTTATTTCATAGATCCAATTCTGGATTTCTTCCTGTATCATGGTAAATCCCCTTTCTTACTGGACATCAATTCCTGTTTATGTTATGATAGTTGTTATGAGCATTTATGCAAGCAGCCATTTCGCAAACTCATCCGGTACGTAAAGATTGCCGCGGCCTGTTCCAAGCTGGATATCCGGCTTAGGTGTTCCGTGGAAATCCGATCCTCCGGTCATGTGAAGTTCATATTTTGCAGCAAGTGCACGAATCCCGCGCTCCTGCGCCTGCGTATAAGTCGAGTACACAGCCTCGATTCCTTCAAGGCCGGATGCCTTTAAATCCTTTACGGCATCATCGAGCACGGATGCGCCCAATCGATATAATGTCGGATGTGCCAGCACTGGATGACCTCCCGCTGCCAGAATACAGGAGATCGCTTCCTTTGCGGTCACGCCCTCCTTCGGGACATAGCACGGCTTTCCATCTCCGAGATAACGGTCAAATGCTTCCTTGACGGAAGATACGGCTCCTTTCTCGTAAAGATACTGTGCAAAGTGTGCTCTCGTAATCACTGAGCGGTCGAAGCGCGCGTAAAATTCGTCTTCGTCAACCGGCAGAACCTTTTCACTGATCAGACGAAGCATTTTTTCGTTTCTGTTCTGACGAAGCGCACCGAACGTTTCCAGCCTCTTTAAAAATGTTTCGTCCGTCTCGTCGATACCAAGGCCCAGAATGTGAAATTCCTTCACTGAATTGCCCAGATCGTACAGGCTTGATATTTCAATTCCCGGAATCAATGTAAGCGACAGTGCCTTTGCTGCCTGCCTTGCTTCGCAAATTCCGCTTATGGTATCATGATCGGTCAATGCGATTGCCGAAAGTTTTTTCTCATATGCAAGTCCCATCAACTCAGTCGGCGTAAAAGAGCCGTCCGAGCAGTTAGAATGCGTGTGTAGATCAACTGCCATAGTTTCTCCTTCAGTTTTTGATGTTGGATGTTCTTATTATAGCATTAAATGCTTCTATCATGCAATAGAAAGGTCAGGTTTTCCATGTTAAAGCATAAGACAAAATTTACCTCTTTGCTTCTTGCAGCCGGAACTTGTTTTTCCGGCACCACTGCTTCATTTGCCGAGCAGACGAGTTCTGCTGACACCGCAAATACGACAGAGTTTTCCACCCCGCTGTATACATCCGGTCTGTACAGCACAACCGAACAGCCAGAGGGCGTTACGGTGACACATGATATCATGCTGGATTATGACAATAATCTGGTGAAGGACAACTATCTGATTCAAAATGAATCGGATACCGATGTTTCGTTTGACATCCTGATTCCGCAAATCACATCCCTTGCCGTAGAGCCAGAAGAACTGTATTCGTTTGATGCACTTGTGTTGGACAAAGATTCCTTTTACTCTCTTCCTTTCTCTCTTCGTAGTCGTGATTACCCTCAAGCAGACTTTGAAGAATCCGAATACTATTCTCCTCTGTTTTCTGCAAATGGACTGAGCGAAACCTCTCTGTCACTCGAGGAGCTGTATCAGGGACAGTTCTACAACACGGACATTCCAACGGATACCGGTGTTCTTTATCACCTGTCCAGACCACTCACCGACTCCAATCTCGATGCAAAGGCATGTATGTCCATCTCTGGTCTTAGTGACAACTGCCACATCTATCCGCTCGGCTGCAGCTATACCACGACAGATGACGGATACGAGCTTTCGATCAGTGAAAATTTCAGCGATTGCTACGTTTTCCTGACCGGAACCGAGGGTACCGATTTTACCGCTTCTCTGATCGAGCCAGAGGGTGCCAAGACCGATGCCGAAAAGTTTTCGATGGACGATGAGTCCTCTGATCTGAAAGCCTACCTGGAATTTTGCTGTGACTGGTATCTGGAGCAAAATAAAGACAACACACAGGCAACACCAGAGCTTCTTCTCTCCAATCTGGCTGATTACTTTGGCCGAAGCTCTGTAACGGTTTCGATTGATCTGCTTCCTACAATTGACTGGCTGACCCAGCAGAAGCGTTTTCTGGTTCATCAGTATACGGTCACCGTTCCGGCGGACTCGTATGTCTTTGCTTGGACAGATCGTGAGACGGAGCTTTCCAAAAACGAAGTGACGTTAAATGCTCAGCTGGCAAGAAATACCGTTCTCTACGCACATATTTCTAACACTGCAACCATTTGTTTGCCGGATGGCTACTCCTCTGCAATTGTACGAAATGCAGACAGCAGCAAGCTTTCCACCGTCAAAACAGATGATGACAAAGAAATTGTCACCTACTCCATTAAATCATTTAAGGGTGACACCTACAGCGTTGCCCTGTTTAAGACACCGATATGGAATGCCACCCTTAAATATCTGCCTGTCTTTATTGTAATTATGGCAGTGTTTATGTTACTTTGCCTGATTAGCTACCTCTCCCGTAGAAAGAAGAGATAACAACTCATCCTTAGACATCGACGCAATAGCTCCGAAGTCCATGGAAAGAATATCGTCTGATAATGCTTTCTTGGACTCCTGGAGCTTTATTATTCCCTCTTCGAGGGAGTCCTTTGCAATCAGACGGTAAACGGTTACTGTGTTTTTCTGTCCGATTCGATGCGCACGGTCGGTTGCCTGATTCTGTGCCGCCACATTCCACCACGGATCGTAGTGAATGACAATATCGGCTGCGGTCAGATTCAGTCCGGTACCACCAGCCTTAAGTGAAATTAAGAATACTGGCGTATCGTCGTTTTGGAACTCGTCAACAAGACGCTGACGCTCCTGCTTGTCTGTGCTTCCAGTCAGACAATAATACTTGGTATTCTGCTCTGCCAGACGCTCGCGAATCAGATCGAGCATGGACGTAAACTGTGAGAATAAAAGTACCTTGTGCTTGCCCTTTACGGCGCGCTGTACCAGCTCCATGCATGCCTCAAGTTTGGATGAAGTCCCCTGATAATCGTCGTAGCACAGCGATGGATGGCAGCAGATCTGACGAAGCTTCGTCAGCTGACTCAGGATAAAGATCTTGTTCTTCTCATAATATGCACTGTCAATACCTTGCAGCTGATCCACAAGCTGCTTGTGCGCAGCCAGATACAGCTTTCTCTGCTCGTCCTCCATACCGGAGTAGATCGTCTTCTCGTCCTTCTCCGGCAGATCGGACAATACCTGAGACTTCGACCTGCGAAGCAAAAATGGTGCAGTCATTCTGCGCAGGCGATTTCGCGCCGTTGCATCTTCATTTTTCATGACTGGAAGCTCAAATTGCTTGCGAAAACGCGTGTAGCTGTACAGATAACCCGGCATTAAATAATCGAAAATACTCCAAAGCTCGCCTAAACTGTTCTCGATTGGCGTACCAGTCAGAGCCAGACGGTAAGCGGCATTTAGCTGCTTTACTGCCCTCGCATTCATCGTCATATGATTCTTGATATACTGTGCCTCATCCAGAATCTGATAGAAGAAAGTGCATTTCTCATAGATTTCCAGATCGCGGCGAAGAAGATCGTAAGACGTGATCAGCACATCAAAATCAGTGTAACATTCAATTCGTTCTTTTCGCTCCTTTGCATTTCCGGCAATGACCTGAATGCGCAGATCTTGAGCAAACAGCTCCAACTCGTGCTGCCAGTTGTAGATCAGTGATGCCGGACAGACAATAATCGAACTGCCCTTTCCCTGATCAGAAGCAAGAAGTGTAATGGCCTGAAGTGTCTTCCCAAGACCCATATCATCGGCAAGTATGCCGTTAAAATGGTAATCCTGCAGCATTTTAAGCCAGCGATAGCCATATATCTGATACTCACGAAGCGTTGCGCCGATCGTGTCCGGAACCGGATACAGTTCCATCTCGGTGCGTCTCATGCGCTCAGCCATATCGCGAATCTCACGTCCCGGCTGATAATCCACACCCTGCATAGACTGAAGCATCTCATCCGCAAATAAGAAGCGATAACCGGGAAGACTTACCGGATTATCAACTGCTTCGCGAGCGTCAATGTCCATGACATCTTCAAACTCTGCCAGCTGATCGGCAAAATTCTCATCAAGCTTTAAGATACGACCGTCTTCGAGACGATGGTAATGCTGCTTTTCGTGATACGCGCGCAGCACATCCTTTAACTGTCGCTCACTCAAGCCCTCGCTCTCAAAGCCAAGCTCCAGAAAATGATCCATAAAACGCATTCCTGCCTTGATCTTCGGTGCCTTATCAAAGCGAAAGTCATTCAGACCATCCTTTAAATCTACGCTTCCGAACGAATACAGCTGCGGCAGACAAAACTCCAAAAATCGTCCAATCGCATCCTCTTTTTCGATGATGTAGCGCCCGGCATCGTCAGACTCTTCCTCTGTGTCCTTTTCCGGTGCTGGCAAATAGCTTTCCAACAAACTCTTTAATGCCTGCTCTTTTTCCACATCACGAACGAGATTGCCGTGGGATTTCTCACCAATATGCACCTTTCGCTTTCCATAGTGCGCCTCCACTTTCAAATCGAGGATATCCCACATGCTGACTGTAAAATGCACTTGAAGCATCGGCGGAACAAATTCCTCTAATGACAGATCGCGGCACTCCAGATCAATGTTTTCCTGAAGCTCCGGAAGCACATAATGGATAAATGACGGAAAATCGCTATTGTTGATATCCAGATAACCACTTCCCGGATAGGCGACCTGAAGAAGATTTTGATAAAAGATTCGCAGCGCACGGCTATAATACTCATCACAGATGTAGACCTTATCCTCACCAAACAAGTAGATATGACGATTTCCCTCTGCTAACTTCCACTTATCCGGCAGCCACAGTCTTGCGCCATCCTTTCCCTTCTTCTCTAAGATCAGCTTGACCTGCGGGTTTTCTTTTACAACATGAACCGTGCGGCTCTTGCCGTCCTCCGTTAACTCCAGCTCGCGTCCGCAAAAGGCTTTCATGTATAGATCCGCAAAGCCCTCCTCAAGCTCGACACTTGCGATTTTTCGGTCAAAGGTATACTTTTCCTGCTGAGACCAGTGATTCAGATAAGAATCAATCTGTAAGCAGATAACCTGAATGAGTGCAGCCGAATCCGCATCATATGAATATTCGCAGTTGGGATACGAAAGCTGCTTGCCAAAAGAGATGTCCTCTCCTTTCTGGTAACTCTGTTTAAAAGCGGTCAGATCGCGAATCGGGTAGAGATGACGTGTTCCGGCAAAAAATTCCAGTCCGATCTTCTTTCCCTCTGCTACAAATCTTGGCACTACCTTTACATCTGAAATTTTGGATTTTTGATACTGCAGCGTATAGCGTTTCTCATATGCCTGAATCATGCTGATGCAGGCAGCTGAAGTATGAACACTTGATACAAGCGCACCCTCGCAGAAATATTGCAAAACAGCCGCAATCTCATGACGGCAGAGCTTTCCCGGTATGTGATACTCACCGCATGAGCAGGAAGATTCCTCAATCGAAAAGTCTCCCCAGTTGCCATCTGCTGCCAGTCCTGAGGATTGAATCGCAATCTCTACGTCATAACGTCTGCTTAAGTCACGCACCGTTGCCTGTATCTGTATTCTTCCATGTGCCTCCTCAGCACTTGACAGGGCTGCCTGTCCACGCTGATGGAGCGCACGTCCTTTCTGATATTCCAAAGAGTTTACCGCATATTGCTGCAGCATTTCGTAGGTTTTCTCCATACTTCTCCCCATATACATGATGTTGGGGTCAAACGGCCTTTTGACCCCTTTGATACCAGATTGCTACGTGCTTTGCACTCTCGCAATCTTCAAAAACAT
>CAVJTU010000018.1:0-43840 GCA_963652495.1 uncultured Oscillospiraceae bacterium | reverse complement strand
CAAAAAAATAGGCACTACATAAATTCAAAATGTCCTTGACAAAGGGTACAGTTCAAAGCCTATCCTTGCGTTTTTGAATCCTGTTTTTTCGTTTTTTCTGATAGTTTCGTTTCAACTCACGGCTTTTTTGTCGCGCTTTATTAAAAAGTGCGCCAGTCAGCCGCCCCAGTCCTAACTGATACAAGCTCATTCCGGTCAAAATCCCCACAAGAGAAAATAACCGCGGCGTTCCATTATTTTCCCGAAATAACAACCCAAACATCAAGAAGCTGCCTGCCGTCCAAAATAAAATATCCTGAACATCCGCCAACAGCTTTGGATGGCGAAACAGCTTTCGCACCAGAATAAGCGGCTCATAGCCAAGCCTCAGCAAAAATCCCAGAAGAAATGACCGCAAAAAAAACAAAAGCTCACCTGTGACGCCTCCGATTACCTTAGCAGCCTCTTCCAAAATGATTCCCCCTGACTTTTGCCCTTTTGCTCCTGATATTCCAGACTGTTGATGCATCCTTCTACCTCAATAATCCCCTTGTCCAGTACCAGCTGTGTCATGTGCAAACCATCACCACGTATTTCCAGTGCCTTGTCCGTCGTGTTAATCTGCACGATATGCTCATCGTAAGCAATCACATCGGTCACGCCAGTGATTTTCAAACTTCTTCTGTGTTCCAAGATCAAACAATGCTCGCGTTCAATATATTCCCGGTCATGATTTTGTTCCAAAAAAAAGACCCCCTAACTATCGGATTTCCGGTATACCGGTCTATTCCAAATATATTAGAGAGCCTTTTAAATTATACATTATTCAATTCATGCAATATCATATTCCTGCGATACTGTATTTATACAATATTCATATGATACTGCACTCATGTCATACGTACTTATACATCTCTTTTGCCTCGTCTTTACGAACAGTCTCTTCAACGGCAAGTACCTGTACCTTTACGGTTCTTGTTCCAAAACCAATCTCAATGATATCATCCGGCTTTACCTCTGCGGAAGCTTTAGCTGTCTTTCCATTCAAAAGCACTCTGCCGGCATCACATGCCTCATTGGCAACTGTTCTTCTCTTAATCAGACGGGAAACTTTAAGATACTTGTCTAATCTCATGCGTTAATCGCGTCCTTTAATGCCTTTCCAGCCTTGAACTTTGGACTCTTGGAAGCTGCGATGGTCATGGTCTCACCACTTCTCGGATTTCTTCCTTCTCTCTCTGGGCGCTCTGCTACCTCAAAGGTTCCAAAGCCAACCAGCTGTACCTTATCTCCTGCCTTTAATGCATCTTCTACTACCTCAACGAAAGCATCTACTGCCTTCTCTGCATCAACCTTCTTCAGCCCAGCCTTCTTTGCAACTGCTGCTACTAATTCCTTCTTGTTCATCAGAACTCCTCCTTAAATCTCATGCGGCAAAACATTTCCAGGTAACATAAGTCCGACGGATATGACAAATCCGCCGTTCTCTTATCTGCTTTATCTTACGCGCTTTCTTTCCTCGTTTTGCATATAGATTTTAATGCTTTTTTACTGTAACACACGTCATGATGATTTTCAAGTCCTAAAAGAAAAAAACTACACAGCAATAACCGTTAACTTTCCATCTGCTTTCCCAGAAAGGACGCGGCACAGGCAGCCGCCTTATATTCTGTCTCGCTAAAGCGCATCTGATTCTCGCGGCTATAAAGAATCACAGCACCTATGCAATCACCTTCGCAGCAGATCGGGTAAATGACCTGTGCGCTGTAGCTGTCTTCGTCTTCGCTTACAATCGGGATCGTTTTCCTTTCCATGCCGGCTTGAATGCTGTTTTCGCGGTTAATGATCATTTCCTCAAGCTGTCTGCTGATTGGTTTTCCAAGAAGTTCCTTTTTCCCGCCGCCCGCCACGGCAATGATCTGGTCGCGGTCTGCCACTGCCACCTTTTGATTCATCGTCTGCGCTACGGACTCAGCATATTGTTTTGCAAAGCCGCCCAACTCCATCATCGGCGAATATTTCTTTAAGATAATCTGACCCTCCCTGTCGGTAAAGATCTCAAGCGGTGTCCCTTCTGTCAGGCGCATCGTTCTGCGAATCTCCTTTGGAATTACAAGACGACCAAGTTCGTCCACTCGGCGCACAATTCCTGTTGCTTTCATAAATTCCTCCTTGTTTTTTGAAGGAAAATGCGGCTGCTCCTGCAAAGACAAGGAGCTTTTCTCATTGCTTTCCACATTCCCTCTCTATATTTTTCTAGTTTACTTCCATATTTTGCGTTGTATGGGTAGTATGTGGAAAACAGGATATTTTATGCATGACAGATTAACTTCTATTATCCGATTTCATATACAGCAGCCTCATATGGTCTGAGTATAGATGCATCTGTGTCCTTATAATTCTGAATCAGAATGCCCTTTGCGGCACGAATCTTTTCCTGAATCTCTGCCGGAATAGCAGTATTGGCATCACAATCGTTGCACAGTACAAGCAGCTGCTTTTCGCCAAGTGTTCTGGTATAGGCATAAATCTGCGGATGATCCGGAATCAGTACGTCATACATGCCATTCACCATAACGTCGTTTGTGTGGCGAAGTGCGATCAGCTTCTTATAATACGCAAAAACAGAATCCGGATCGTTTATCTGCATAGCTGCGTTGATTGTTTTGTGATTTTTATTTACCTGTAACCATGGTGTGCCTGTCGTAAATCCTCCGTTGTCAGAATCGTCCCATTGCATCGGTGTACGTGCGTTGTCTCTTCCGATCTCCTTTAAATAACCCATAACCACATCAGCCGGGATATGTGCATTCTCGGTCAGATCCTTGTAGGCATTTAAGCTCTCGATGTCGCGATAGTCGGAAATATCATCCATATAAGCATTTGTCATGCCAAGCTCCTCGCCCTGATATACATACGGCGTACCCTTCTGGAAATGGATAATAGTCGCAAGCATCTTGGCGGACAGCTCACGATACGCTTCACTGTCGTTTCCAAAACGTGAGACGCATCTTGGCTGATCATGGTTGGACAAAAAGAGGCTATTCCATGCACATCCCTCTAAGTTCTTCTGCCACTTTGTAAAGTTTTCGCGCAGTTCCGGCATGGTCATCGCTTTGCCGTCCCACTTTCCGTAATGACTCGGTGTAAGCGCACTGCCGGAAACATGTTCAAACTGGAAGATCATGTCAAGCTCACTGCCGTCGATATTTGCATATTTCTTTGCCTGCTCGGCATTGACACCCGGACACTCGCCTACCGTAATCAGGCGATACTTTGACAGAACCTTTTCGTTCATCTCATGCAGGTACTTGTGGATATTCGGACCGTCGCAGCTAGTATTTCCGGTATAGCCATTTCCGTTCTCCGGTCCGTCCGGCAGACCCGGATACTTGGAAATCATACTGATTACATCCATTCGGAAGCCGTCAATCCCTTTATCGCACCACCAGGTCATCATCTTAAATACTTCCTCGCGCACTTTTGGATTATCCCAGTTTAAATCCGGCTGCTTGCGTGAGAAAGAATGAAGATAAAACTGACCTACAGACTCTACATACTCCCATGCCGAGCCGCTAAAGCAGGACTCCCAACGGTTTGGCGGATTGCCATTTTTATCCGGGTCTGCCCACATGTAATAATCGTGATACGGATTGTCCTTACTCTTTTTGCTCTCGATAAACCACTTATGCTCGTCTGATGTATGATTTACAACGAGATCCATCATAATCTTAATATTTAAGCGATGCGCCTCCTTAAGCACGCGATCAAAGTCTTCCATGGTTCCGAAATCGTCCATGATATCCTGATAATCACTGATATCATACCCATTGTCATCATTTGGGGACTTATATACCGGAGACATCCAGATAACGTCAATGCCAAGCTCTGCCAGATAATCAAGTTTCTCGTAGATACCCTGTAAATCACCGATTCCATCTCCATTTGAATCATTAAAGCTGCGTGGGTAGATCTGATAGACTACCGCATTTTTCCACCATTTTTCGTTCATATACTTCCTGCCTCTTTCTGCTAATTTTTTATTTTCTTAAATAGTTTTTTTACATGATCTTACCAAAGCTCGTGGCTTACCACGAGTCTGGCATTTATTCCAACTTTCCTTCTTCGTCCAGCGCGGTCAAGATTCCTTCACTGCGCCAAATACATCCTCAAATTAATCACCCTGAGTAACTATCAGTATATCGTATATTTTTGCTTATTTCTACCTATTTCTCACCATGTTTTTTCATTTCATGTTACAGTTTTCGACAAAATCGGGATCTATCAGCATTCCGCAAAATTATATTGATGAACTGAAAAATAGCATTGTTTCCATTGAAACATACGGTTGCAGCCAGACGCAAGAAGATAAGTATTACGTATATCTGCTATTGTTGTGAAACTTGCCCGGCGTTGTATTATAATATTTATGAATTGTTTGAGATATTGCTTTTAAAACAGTATGGCGAGCATAATAAAGAAATTTATATTGTCAATATAGAGCACAAATATGACTTATTGATTTCGCTGTTGGAAGAGCAGGGATGTAAGGAATTATTTACAGCAATTTTAGTAAATTAAAAGCCGCACCCAAACGAGTGCGGCTATAAAAAGAGGAGAATTATGAGAAAATATGAAAACGTTTTTGCTTTTATCGCTGTTTTAATTAACACATACCTGCTTGATAATTATGGCTACCCATTATTTTGCTGACTTGGTGGTCGTTTTCTCTGCCGCTGTAGTTGCAGCGGCTTCAGTTGCCTTCGTTTCTGCTTCTTTCTTATCAGAAGCACTGCTTTCCTTTGACTCTTCTACAGCTGCACTGATAACGGTTACAGACTTTGCCTTTCCATCCTTATCCAGAACAATCTTTACGACATCGCCGGATTTGATATCAGCCAGCTTGATCGTTTCTGCTGTTTCCTTCGTTTCGGATTCCTGTTCAGTCGTTTCTTTCTTAGACTCTGCCTTCGTCTCGGTCTTGCTGTCTGATTTGGTCTCTGCCTTTGTCTCAGTCTTAGACTCTGCCTTAGTTTCTTTCTTCGTCTCGGTCTTATCATCAGACTTTACTTCACTTGTAATCTCTGCATTATCTGCTACAGTCACCTTAGACTCTTCACCAGTCAAAGTTAACGTAATCTCTTCCTTCTTGTCTGCATTTGTTTTTTCGTCAGATGCCTTTGTTTCTGCTTCGGACTTAGCTGCAGTTGTTTCCTTTTTCGCTTCTGCAGTTGTTTCTTTCTTTGCTTCAGCGGTCGTTTCCTTCTCGGTCTTAGCCGTCTTATCCTTTGAAGAATTATCTGTCTTTGTATCCTGATTCTCTACCTTACCTACCTGAATCTCAAGTTTCTTATCACTGACCTTCTTCACCTGTCCGTATACAACCTGCTCTTCTGATGCCTTCGCATCTTCTTTCGCTGCAGCTGCCTTTGTTGTAGACTCTTCTGTTTTCTTATTTGACTTTGTTGTTGCCTCCTGTACTGCCTTAGCACTATTCTTTGTCGGTGTAGCTGCCATTGCAGATACCGGTGTCAGTGCGATCATTGTTCCCAGAAGAAATGCACCATATTTATTATGTCTCATATTGATTACCTCATCTTTCATTTCTATTTCAAAGGTTCCTTTCCTTTGATGGAACTAATTATCGCACTGCCACCTTAATGCTTCCTAAAGCTTTTCTTAAGAAATCTAAAGATCTTGCCAATTTTTTTAACGAATCTTTTTCTACTGACTGCATGTTGGAAATGCAATTGTAATCTGGTATTTGATACCGTCTTCGCTTATCTCACAGTTTCCCCCCATCTTTTTCATCATGCTGCGGATACTCTGCGTTCCGATTCCTGTACTGTCTGTTTTATCCGGATTTTGTAAAATCTTATTTTCAAATCGAACTGCCGCCATCGTGCCTCTGTCTTCCATTGATATTCTTACCGAATCTGCCGTGTCCGCATACTTTATGATATTGGAAGTAATATTATCAATGATTCTTGCGATATAGTCCGAATTTACCCGAATCTTGCATTGCGGCCATTCCTCCTTAACATCCGTCTCAAATCCATTTTGGGACAGGTAACTGCATGTCTCTGAAAGAAGATCATAAAACAAGACCTTAAAGCTTTCTTCAGGCTCTAATTTTATCTCACCGCCTCCCGACACCAATGTATACTGGAAGAGATTTTCCGTCAAAAGCTTCATCTTTTTCGCTTTCTGATCAATTTTATCAAGGTATTCCGGCAACTGCTCCATATCCTTATAGGCACCTTTTTTCAGTATTTCCGTATATAGCATAATTGACGTGATCGGCGTCCTTATATCATGTGACATTTCTGTAATGATACGCTGATTTTCCTGCGTCATCTGCGTTTCGCGCTCTGCCTGCACCCTGAAAGATTCTCTCATGCTGTCAAGACCTCTCGCCAGCTCGCCAAGCTCATCATTTCCTTTTACTGTGATGGCATATTCCAGATTGCCGCCCTCCAAAATTCCAATCTCATCACACAGCTTTCCGATATATTTCATCTTATTTCGTATGCCCAGCAACACTATACTTACAAAAGAAACAAAAGAAATGATAAGTGTTCCAAGACGAATGTAGTTCGATAACTGATACTCATATGTACCATTTATGCTGACTTCTCCCTGTGCATCCGAAAATTCGATCTCATAGTAAATATTCCAGTCATATTGATCACGCTCAATATTCTCCAACCAGATTTCCTGAGCATTCTCATACATGGAATCAAATATCAGAATATCATTTTCGTACAGCCGTATCGAAATGACACCCTGCTTTTTTACCCACTTTGAGATGGCATCAATATCACGAATACTAAGCTTCTGACTGTTTACATATTGCTGAAGCTTGTCAATATAATTATTATTCTGCTTTTCTATATAAGCCTCATACAAATTGTTTGACTGCATATAATAGTCTGCCGCATTGTTTAATCCGACGAAAATTCCAGCTGACGCTATCCCGGCAGCAAACAGCAGCGCAAACAGCTTTACGTAAAGTGAGATTCGCCAGATTTTTCGTTTTTTCATGACAGCTGCGATATTTTTCATGCGAATTGGATTCGGCTTATTTTCCTTATTTGTCTTTTTAGCCTTCAAATTTGTAGCCCTTTCCCCACACGGTCTTTATGTAGCGTGGATTCTGCGGATCTTCCTCCAGTTTTACGCGCAGCTTTCGTATATGCACCATTACTGTACTGTTGCAGCCGTAAAAATATGGTTCTTCCCACACGCTTTCATAAAGATTCTGTGCTGAAAAGATTTTTCTCGGATGCTTCATCATCAGAAGCAAAATACGATATTCAATATCGGAAAGATCCTTTTGCTCGTCATTTACGTACACCTCATTAAAAAATTCGTGTACGCGAAAAGGGCCGATGCTCAAGTATTTATCGTCTTGAACGGCCGTATCTTCCTTGCCCATGTAAACCTTATATCGTCTTAAGAGTGCCTTCACGCGTCCCAGAAGCTCTGCATACGAAAATGGCTTTGTCAAATAGTCATCACCGCCAGCCATCAGACCGATTAGCTTATCAGACTCCTGCGCCTTTGCTGTCAGGAACAATACAGGCACATTTGAAGTCTTGCGAATCTCCTGACAGGTTTTAAGACCTGATATTCCTGGCATCATGATATCCAGTATGACCAGATCTGTATCCGGATTTACAAGTGCCAGACCCTTTGTTCCGTTCTCTGCTTCCTCAACTATATAATTTTCACTTTCAAGCAGAATCCTGACACCCTCTCTGATATCTTCATCATCTTCTATGATTAAAACTCGTTCTTTGTGTTCTTCTCTTTCCACAGCATTTTCCTTTCCGCAATATAATGCAGCAATTCAGAGGCACATTACATTTCTTGCCATAAATCAATTACACCGACCGTAAAAGGGTCGCCGTTTCCTCATAGAGAAGTTCCAAATCGCTGCCTGCGCGTATCAAAGCGGACATTCGCAATCCGCTTCGCTTCGCATCTCAAGCAAGTCCCACCCCACTGCTTATTGCTTCACGCAATTGAAGCGGGGGAACTTACTTGATTCGATCAAAAAAACAAATCAGGGACTGCATTCTCTGTACAGTCCCTGATATTATACAACTGTTTCCACCAAGAGCCAAGCTTGATTTTGTCAATGGGGGGTCATGAACATTGACTTATTTTTTGCTTGCGGTGCTGCTCTGTGCCTCTTTCGATGTGTTCTCTTCTGTAGCTGCAGTACTGCTCTTGCTTGAGCTTGTACTACTCTTACTTGAACTTGAGCTGCTCTTTGTCGAACTTGTGCCACTCTTGCTCGAATCCGTGCTGCTCTTTGTCGAACTTGTGCTGCTCTTGCCAGAACTGCTTGCGGTCGTGGAACTTGTACTGCTCTTACTTGAATCTGTGCTGCTCTTTGTCGAACTTGTGCCACTCTTGCTTGCGCTTGTGGTGCTTGTCGTACTGCTGCTTGACTTGCTGGAACTGCCTCCACAGGCTGTCATTGAAAGTGCCACCATTCCTGCTGCACCTATTGCCATTCCCTTTGTAAGTAATCTCTTAAATCTAATCTCTGTTAAATCTCTCATGACGATTTCGAACTCCTTCCAAATTAAGATACCAAAGTTTTATTTCCTTTGATGCTCTTATTATCGTCAAGAAACCTTAACAGATTCTGATTCAAACCTTAACAAATCTGAATTATTTTGTTTGCATATCACAAACAGCAATACATTAGCAAAAAAACAACATACAAAATATAAAAAACAACATCGTCTTTTTATCTTGGATATGATATGCTGTGCAATAAAGAGATTTTTTCGCAAAAGGAGGGACAAGGATGCGTTTTTATTGTACTGATGACACAGTTGATCTGGAACAATACCCATACCATGTGAGGGATGTCCATATCAGCGATCCGTTTATTCTGGCAGATCCGAAGAGCCGCTGCTATTACACCTACGTACAATTTGTGGATTCCGAACGTTTCCCGGATGTGGAGACGGACACAAAAAATGGGGTATTTTACGTTTTGGAGAGCAAGGACTTGATTCACTGGTCAAAACCACAGATCTGTTTTCGCCAGGGAGATTTCTGGGCAGCTAAAGATTACTGGGCGCCAGAGGTTCATATATGGAATGGACGCTACTATCTGTTTAGTTCATTCCGTGCGGATGGCCGTTATCGCAAATGCCAGTGTCTCGTGTCAGACTCACCAAAGGGGCCATTTGAGCCAATTCGTCAGGAAGCTGTTACACCAGATGGCTGGCAATGTCTGGACGGAACGCTGTATGTGGATCGCACCGGCAAGCCTTGGATGGTATTTTGTCACGAGTGGCTGCAGGTGGGTGACGGACAGATTTGCGCGGTTCCACTTTCTGATGATTTAGGAGAGGCAATCGGCGATCCTGTCATTTTGTTTCGAGCATCTGACGGAAAATGGAATGCGAAGAAAGGGAAAGAAGGTGGCTATGTGACAGACGGGCCATTTTTACATCGTCTTCCAGGCGGGAAACTTATCATGCTTTGGTCCAGCTTTACAGAAAAAGGCGCATATGCTGTCGGCTATGCAGTCAGCCGTTTTGGCGATATCATGGGACCATGGGAGCAGGAGGAGGAACCTCTGTACGCGCTTGATGGCGGCCATGCAATGCTGTTTTATACTTTTGGCGGTCAGCTTATGATGGCATGCCATTGTCCAAATGATCATCCCAAAAAGCGTATTCTTCTATTTGAAATGGAAGAAAGCCCTACTGGACTTCATGTCGTAAATGAAGTTACCGGAAACTGGTTTCACGCAGCCGGAGGTCATGCAAAAGGCTGGGTATATGATCAGCCATGCAAAGAAATTCCAAGCTTTGCAAAAGATCCCAGAGGGTGATACATAATTCAATTTAAACAACCTCGCCCAACTATGTCGGACGAGGTTTTCTGCAAAAAAATGGATAAAAATGCTCAGAATAAAATGCCCGGAATAGATTGCCGCTGCACAACCTATTCCGGGCATACGCGTGGATATTTTCAATTACGCGTTACTTTTGTTCTTTAATCGCATTGTTCATCTCGACAAGAGTTGCAACATCGTCTGCCTGAGACAACGCATCCTGATAGAAGTAATCGAATACCTCATCAACATGATAATTTGCCCTCAGTTCTTCAATCATACTATCACGCATTGCCTCAAATTCTTCATCAGATTCGCATGCAACGCACTTGAATACGTTCTTACCCATGTATGCATTGATCTCGTTTACCCAGGAAGCCATGTCACCTTCCGGATCACTGAAGGAGATGTAGTTCATGGATGTAGTAGTCGGAGTTTCTTTGCGGTATACATCTACCTGAGACTCTGCGCCATAGTGATCGATGAAGTCCTTCATGGTATCGTTCATCTTTGCTTCCATAGCCTTGGTGGAGAACTGATACAAATCAGTGGTGTAGCCATCCGGCTGAATGGTTCCATTACCAAATCCACAGAAGTGATGGTATACGTTGATACCGGTCTCTACGCCAAGAGCATCGTCCTTTGTTACTTTCAGGTACTCATCCGTCGGTACCGGCTCACCGTCTTCCATGTTCCACATGCCACCCTCTAAACCATTCCATGCGATTCTGGAGAATTCATAAGTAGATACGAAATCAAGAAGGGCTACGCAGCGTTCTGGATTTTCAGTATTTGCATTGACAACGTACTGTCTCTCACCTCTGTACATATTTCCAAAACGATCCTCAGCATCTGCCGTCAGGCTCGGCATGGAGATAAAGGTCTTCAAATTTTCTTCGGTCTTGTTGAACTCGGTATTCGCACTTGTAGACATCCAACCCGGTACGTTGAACATGTACTTTCCAGCCTTCAAATTCTCCTCATATACATCAGAAGTCTGGGTAAAGGAGTCTGGGTCAAGCAGTCCTCTCTGGTTTGCTTTGTTGTAGAAACGAACAGAACGCCAGAATACGCTCTCCGGATCGGTCAGCTGATTGTTTTCAAGCGGGGTGGAATCAACCGTGGATACACCGAGTACACGTCCAGTTGTCTCAATTAAGTTTACACCTTCCTGCGGTCCAAGACCAAAGGTAAATACCCATTCACCCCAACCCTGTCCAGCACCAAACCATGCGCCACAGCCGTAGGTCTTCTGTCCATCTGCCGTCTCAGGCTCTAATGCAACCATCTGCTCCAAAACATCCAGCAAATCTTCATCGTAGTTTTCCAGTTTCGGATAACCGGCTTCCTTATAAAGATCCCATCTCAAATAATGTCCGCAGGTCGGAACTGTGCCGTCGTCCCAGGAGCCCTTACACATACCCCACAGGTACATGTTGCCATCCGGACTGTTTGCTGCCATACGCTCTGCTGCAATCATCAGCTGTCCGGCAGGATCGTTTGTGGTATTCGGTGCATACTCCTCAAGATAAGGTTCCAGATTCAGCACAGATGCAGACTCAAGAAGCATCGGCAGCTGCTTTGTCGGATCGGATAATAAGAACACATCTGGCAGGTCATTGTCAGCCAACATTGCAGACAGCTGTGTCGGCCAGTCTGCCTCGGTAACTGCTGTCAGGTACAAATCAATATTGAGGCTGTCCTCGATGTACTTACTTACCGGATCGGAACGAAGTCCATCCAACTCACCTGAGCCAACAAATGCAACAACGTCAAGCGAAACTCTGTCCTCAAACTGAGGTGTTGTTGTACTCGATGTTCCCTCACCTGCAAATGCTATGGTGTTGCCGCACATAAGGAGTGCGGATGTTACTGCAAATGCCTTTCTTGCCAATTTTTTCATAAAAAAAATCTCCTTCCTTCTTTTTTCTCTTTTATCACTTCCAAACTGCGCATACCCTTTTACATGCTGCAGTCTTAATGAACAAATGAAACAACTGAAAATAAATTTAACAGCTGCAAAATTACACGAATCCTGCTTAATGCTATATTTTCTCAACCCTTTACTGCACCAAGCATGATACCCTTTGTGAAAAAGCGCTGCATGAACGGATAGACACAAAGAATCGGAACTACCGTGATAAAGCTCATTGCCATACGGAGCGTTGTCGAGGATACCTTAACTGCTGCTCCGGCTGCCGCTCCTGCCGTGGAGGATACCACATTAGACTGAAGCTTTGTGTACAGAAGATATTGCAGGCAATGAAGCGTTGCCGATTTTCTTCCCTGCATGAAATACATATCATCTGCCCATGCATTCCACTGATTTACAGCTGCAAATACGATGATACATGCTAAAATCGGCTTTGCAAGCGGAACGATCAGCCTAAAATAAATCTTAACCAGTCCGGCACCGTCGATCTCTGCGGACTCGATCAGTTCTCCCGGAATCGACTCGATATAAGTCTTTACCAGAATGATGAAGTACGCCTGAACTGCTGATGGAAGAATATATACGAGGAAATCATTCTTAAGTCCTATGTTGCTGATCAGCAGATAATACGGAATAAATCCGGCATTTACATACATGGTTAAGATAAAGAAACGATACAAAAGTTTCTTGCATGGAAGATCTCTGTTTGCCAGAATATACGCTGCAAAGCTGCAGCAAAAGCAAGTCAGAAATGTTCCGAGAATCGTTCTTGCAAATGCAATCCAGATACTTGACTTCAGACCAGGGATCTGAAGCATCTCCGTATATGCCTCTGTCGTAAACTGCTTCGGAAGCAGGTACACACCTAAGTTCACTGCACTCGGTGACGACAGTGAGTTGATAAAAATATACCACAGCGGATACACACAGATAAATGTAATCAATCCCAACAGCACGGCATTGATTGTGCCTGCGATTGTTATTTTCTTCTTTTTCTTTTTCATAATCCCGACAATCTCCTTTTTAGAAAATAGAATCGCCTCTCAGCTTCTTAGATGCCCAGTTTGCAAATGTCAGAAGGACAATACTTACAACAGATTTGAAAATACCCATCGCAGTTGCCAGAGAATATTCCATGTTTTTGATACCCATACGATATACATAAGTATCAAATACTTCCAGTTTATCCCATGTCATACCATTTCCCAGCAGCCAGAACTGCTCGAAGCCGTTCGACATCATGTTGGAAATTGCAAGCAGTAATAATACGAAGAATGTAGAAAGCAGACCCGGAACGGTAACATGAATGATCTTCTGCCATGTATTTGCGCCGTCCACTTCTGCCGCCTGATAAAGTTCCTGATCAATTGATGTGATTGCAGACAGATAAATAATTGCATTGTAGCCAAGCGTCTTCCAGACACCGATCGCTACCTGTGTCGCCCACGCATGTTTCTCATTTGTCAGCACATTGAGCGGCTTTTTGATAATGCCAAGTCCCATCAGGATAATATTTAATGCACTGTCCTCGGATGAAAGAAGCATAAATACGATGGAATATACAAGAACCCAGGAAATGAAATTTGGAATGGAAGTTCCTGTCTGTACAAGCTTTGCATATTTCTTGTTTTTCAACTGGGAAATAGCAATTGCAAAGATTGCCGGCAGTACGGAACAACAAATGTTCAGAAAAGAAATGCTCAGCGTATTTCTCATTACTGTTATGAAATCCTTGGAATTATCAAAGATCTTTTTAAAATATTTCAGTCCTACGAATTGTGATTTAAAGATTGAAACACCGGGTGTAAACTCTACGAATGCATAACTCCAGCCAAACAATGGCGCATAGGAAAATATCCCGATCATGATCATAAACGGAAGGAGCAAAAGCACCAGACGAATCTGCTTTTTCTGCCGCCCTGTCAGACCTCCCCTTTTCGACGTTTTCTTGTCCATTTTTCCTCCACCTCGCCTTTCCATCGCCTCACGGCAAAAAAATACCTGCTACATCAGTCACCAATCCACTCGCTTTCCTCCGAAAGCTTCTAATGACCATATTATAGCAGATACTTTTTTGTTATAATATCATATTTCCTTTATTTTTATCACAAATCCTATATTTTGCCTTTTTGTTTTTATCTATTTTTCCTATATAGTTTTGTTTTTCTTGCGTTTTTATATCGCTTTTGCTCACATAATACAGTTTTGTCGCGTTTTATCAAGCAATATTCCACAAATCTATACCGACCATCCCCTTTTCATTGCACATTATTGCTCCCACTCTCTTGTTGCACGGTATGCTGCAGGTGTCATTCCTGTCTCGCGCTTAAATGTACTTGAAAAATGGCTCTGTGAGGAAAAACACAAAATTGCGGAAATCTCACTGCACGAATACGACGAATACGCAAGCAGTTCCTTTGCCCGCCAAACCTTTTTCTTTCTTATATATTGCTGCAGTGTGACTCCCTCATATCGATGAAACAGTCCTGTCAGATAATCTTCATTTATACCAAGCGATGCTCCAATCTGTGAAACCTTGATTTGCTCCTCAAGATGTTCTGCGACATATTCCTTTGCCCGCTCGACATACCGATTATGCGCACTGCCATTTTTGACCTGCAAAACGGCCCTCGCAAACTCGCGCTCGTACTCGACTACTGCCGCCTGAACTGGAAGCACCTGCGTCATTCGCTCGATACTTAATGTAAACACATCCGACATTGAAAATGCTGTCTGTGGATTCACCCCCCCGTCAATCGCAGCCCGGCACGCAATCGAAATAACGACAATGGCAAGATTTTTCTCCTGCCGCACCGGATTGTCAGCAAGGCGTCCCGGTTCCCCGGGCCACGCCTCCTCCTGACATTTCTCCAGCAGCTTTAGATTTCCCGTCCGAATGCTTTCAAGCTTTTTTCGCTCATGCTGATAGGGATTATGCAAATGCCCCGCTTTCTCCATCCAGCGCTTTTTGTCTAAGAGACGTTTTTGCTCTGACTCCTGCTTTGTTTTTGTATACAGTTCACTTAAGCAGACCTTTTCTCCTGTTTCCTCATAATTAAGCAACTTCATAGATTCCAGAAAAATCTTTAACTCACAGTAAGGCAAACGATATAGCGGCACAGCAATGTGATGCCGTCTTGCTACCTGCCTTGCCGGCTCTGGGCCCGTAACAATCTGAACAGGTCCTGCAAGAATCCATCCATCTGCGCCCTTTCGCCTAACTCGAGCGTAGTAGACATTATCCTCGCAGAAAATATCAATCATGGCCTCCCGCCTTCGCTCTAATACTTCCTTCAGAAATAAAGCATCGGTAAAAAACGGGTCTTCCTCCTCCTTTGTCTTACCAATTCGTCGGATATTCCCGTTTTCACCGATTAAACGGATTTCTCCATGCATGATCTGAATCAGTGACTGCAGAAAAAATTCATCTACCATTTTTTGCTTAGAAGTGAAACGCAATCGTCCACTCGATCTTTGCTTCTCGAAGCTGATACTTCTCAGCAAGTCTCGGTCCGCAGGAGTTTGAACCGATTCCGCTTTGCTTGTAGTCGAGCGCAACATAGATACCATCCGATGGAACAAGCTCAAAATTGTGCGCCTTCTTGTCAAGCTCCTTCTCACTGTAGCGGGATGCCTGAAAGCTAAATGGCTGTTTGCCCTTCGCATACAGATTTCCAACGGATGCATAAGCGCAATTGTAGTGGCTTCCATTTTCCTGCGGGAAAACATAATCTTCAAACATCTCATCAACAGTTGTCTCAAAACGATCTACCCAGGAAGCACGATGCTTGTCTGCGTAGCTCTCATACGGACCATATCCATAGTAGGTTACTTCTGTCTTATCGTTTGGCAGCTTCAGTCCAAGGCCAAAGCGCGGCAGATATGGAAATACCGAATCAAAATTACCATCTAAGGAAAGGAAAATGGTTCCCTCGATATCGACCTTCCATACTGCCTGAAGGCGAAGGAATGGCTGCTTTGCCGGTGATGCAATAGAGAATCGGCTGTGAATCTCGATTATACCGTCCGTCTCCTGAAGTGAAGTCTCGTACACTTTTACAGTACTCTTGTCAAAACCGGCCTCTCGCCACTCTCTCGATACAGCTGCGTCGTTGTTTGTCGGCGCGCGGAATGTCAGAAAACGCATTGGCTCAAGAATCTGCTTCTCATTCTTTTTCGTGATCTCGCTAAACACACCAAGATGACGGTCAAATACAAGACGTTCGCCGTCTCTTGTAAGCTCATATGAATCAAAGGTCTTATTTACATTCCATGATGCAAAAGCCGGCAATGCAGATGCTCCTACCGGAAGTAAGTTTTCTTCCTGCGGCTCAAACAGCGCGATCTGATCAAAGCCAAGTACTTCGCCTGCAAGCGCAGTTCCCTCCTTGGCTGTGTAAGTCAGCTTGAGATATGTATTTTTGTTTGTTTTTGGTGTCTCTGGTATCAGCACAAAGCCTTTTTCGTGCGGTGCAATCGAACCTACCGGGACAGTTCCTTGTGCGAGAAGCGTTCCCTCCTCCTTGATCTCATAGTGAACAGTTACTGCATCCTCAAGATTCGTAAAGTCGAGGCGATTCCACAAGGACACCTTTAACGGGCTGATCTCCTGGAGTGCGGCTCTTACCGGGCGGATGGCATTTTTCCACTCATACAGTCCGGTGTGCGGACGCCGATCCGAGTACACAAGTCCGTCCATACAGAAATTTCCATCGTGTGGGAACTCACCGTAATCGCCGCCATAGAAATATTTGTCTTTTCCATCTTCTGTCTTTCCCTCGTAGGTTGCATGATCGCACCACTCCCAGACAAAAGCACCGATGATGCGCTTCTCCGGCAGAATGACCTCCAGATAATCCTCGATATCGCCCGGTCCGTTGCCCATCGCATGAACAAACTCACACAGAATATACGGCTTTACACTAGTCGGATCCGACAGATACTTTTTGATCGTGTCCACACTTGGATACATGCGGCTTACCATATCCAGACAGGACTGGTCATTCTCCACACCTGGCGGTGCCCACGTTGCACCCTCGTAATGAACCGGACGTGTCGGATCATACTCCTTTGTCCACTTTCCGGCATCAATCAAATTCTTTCCATAGCCGCTCTCGTTTCCAAGAGACCAGATCAGAACACAGCTCTCGTTCTTGTCACGGATGACATTTAGCATCATACGATCCACAATAGCATCGTGGAAAGCCGGCTCCTGCACAATCTTTCCAAACTTTCGGTAAATCGGCTCCTCCCCTACAAGATCCATCGTCCCATGTGTCTCAAAGTCTGCCTCTGCAATCACATAGAAACCGTACTCATTGCAAAGCTGCAAAAACCACGGTGCATTCGGATAATGGCTCGTGCGGATTGCATTGATGTTACTCTTTTTCATCATGGTAAGATCGCGCTCTACATGCTCTTTTGATACGGTGTAGCCGTCTGTCGGGCTGCTGTCGTGACGGTTTACGCCGAGCAGCTTCACCGGGCGGTGATTTAACAGCATCACGCCGTCTTTTATCTCAATTTCACGGATGCCGACCTTCTGCTCAATCACTTCGTCAGCTGTAGACAAAACAAGTGTATATAAAACGGGATGCTCTGCATTCCAGAGAATCGGATTTGATACGGTGATTGCCGTTTCAAAAGTGGAATTTCCCGTAACAGACTTTGCCCGATCAGAAGTTTTCTGAATCGCATTTTTCTGATCCATATTTGCCTGATTAATAAGAAGAGTTGCGCTTCCCACCTCGCTTTTGTCCGGTGCAAATAAGCTTACATTTACCTTCGGCGCACCCTTATAAGAATCAAGCCTTACAAAAACCTCTGCCTTTGTATTGTCCTCAGAAAGCGTGGTGCGCACGGTGTAGTCCACTAATGCATTCTTCGGGCGGACAAGCAGTGTGACATCGCGGAAAATTCCGTTGTAGCGGTACTTATCCTGTGCCTCCAGATATGTGCCATCCGTCCATTTTAACACAAGCACTGCTAAACGATTCTTTCCTTTCTTTACAAAACGGGTAATGTCAAACTCGCTTGGACTGTGTGATACCTGACTATACCCCGCAAACTGACCGTTTACCCATACATAAAATCCAGCCTCTACGCCCTCAAAGTACAGATACAGATCATTTTTAAGTTCCTCCCCGGACACCTCAAAATCCTTATAATACGCGCCGCACGGATTCTCGTCCGGCACATACGGCGGGTCATATGGAATGACGAACGCACCGCCAGAATAATGCTTGTGATCATACCCCTTTGCCTGCCAGCAGGACGGCACCTCCATCGGCACATACTCCGGATTTTCATAATCCGCCATAACAAACTTCTCATCTACGCTCTGCGGATTTGGATAATAGAAGAACCGCCAGTCATCGCCGCTTAACAGACGATACGAATCGGAACCATCCGTTTTTTTCGGAAGGTAATAGCAGCGTGGCTTTTCGGTTCCCACATGCAGCGTATTGAGGTCTTCGTAATAATGAATCAATTCCATCGTTTCCTCTTTTCTGCGCATCGTGCGCATTTTTTTGATGATTCAGAGCCATGCAAAACTGCATTTTTGCGAACAGAGTTCTGAATGGTTACGTTTTTTTATAAAAGAAACGCCGATACACAACAAGCTTGCAGTGTACCGGCGCCTTATTACTCTTTCAAGGAGCCAAGCATGACACCCTTTACAAAATATTTTTGGAAGAATGGGTATGTGAACAATACCGGCAGCGTTGTGAATATGATCATCGCATACTTTAACTGCGCATTGCTCATCTGTTTTCTCGCCAGCTCCTGTGCGGCTGACGGGCTTAATACCTCTGTGATCTGCTTTGTATTCTCAATCAATACACGGCGCAGATACAGCTGAAGCGGCTGCCACTGAGTATGCGGCAGGTAAACCATAGCATTAAACCAGCTGTTCCATACGCCAACGATCGTATATACCGCGATTACGGCTAAGATCGGCTTTGACAGCGGAAGATAAATCTTCAGCAAAATCTGGTATACATTGGCACCGTCGATCTTGGCTGCCTCACGAAGGCTCTCCGGAAGGCTGCTGAAGAATGCTTTTACCAGAATGATGTTCCAGATGGAGAAGCAGACTGGAAGAATCTGGGACAGCGGGTTATCATACAGACCTAACTTGTTGATTAACAGGAAAGTCGGAATCATGCCGCCGCCAAAGTACATCGGAATCAGCAAAAACATGTTGACAAACTTTCTTCCCATCAGTCGCTTGTAGGTCAGCGGATACGCGACCAGCACACAGGTTACTAACATCAGAACCGTGGTCGGAATTACGTAGATGATCGTATTCAGATATGCTCTCCACATCTCCGGATCCTGCACCAAAACCTTATATGCGTCCAGGCAGAAGCCCTTCGGAATTACGTAGACATTCATCTGTGCCGCATTTTCCGGCGAACTTAAAGACATGATCAAAACATAGTACATCGGATATACAGCCAGAAAGCAAAGGAATGCGACTGCCGCATAAACGAGCACGGTGTAAATTGTCTTTCCTTCTTTAATCTTATTCGGATTTCTCTTTGACATTTCTGACCTCCTTACCACAGACCAAAGCCTGTCAGCTTATTGCTGATCTTATTACAGATATAGGTCAGTGCAAATCCAATCACAGACATAAACAGACCGGCTGCTGTCGTGAAGCTGTACTCACCGTTTAAAATACCCATACGGTATGTATACGTACCGATAACATCTGCCACATCGTAGGTTGCCGGTGTATACAAAAGCAAAATCAAATCGCTGTTTGTGGAAAGGATGCTTCCCACCTGCATGATCAGGTTAATCGCGATGATCGGCTTGATGCCGGACAGTGTGACATGCCAGCACTGCTGCCAGCGGTTTGCTCCGTCAATCTTTGCCGCCTCATAAAGTCCCTGATCAATAGAGGAAATGGTAGACATATACAAAATACTATTAAATCCAAACAGTTTCCACACATTCGTAAATGTGTAAACCGTCGGGAATGCGGATGGTTCCTGTCTCCAGTTGATATTTGGAAGACCAAAGACAGTAAGAAGCTTTGTAATCAGTCCATTTACATCGATAAAGGAGATTACCATGCCGGCAACAACAACCGTTGAAATGAAGTACGGCATGTAACTGGCCGTCTGGCAGAACTTCTTAAATCTCATATGCTTAATCTGATCCAGAAGAAGTGCGAAGATGATCGGCATTGTAAAGCCAAATACCAGATTCAGACCACTCAGCACGAGTGTATTCTTAATCAGTCGCCCAAAATACTCACCCTGAACAAAACGTTTGAAGTTTTCCAGTCCTACCCACACGGCACCATCGCCAAAGAACGGATCGCCCGGCCAGTAATCCTGAAATGCAATCACAATACCGAACATCGGCGCATAGCAAAACACGATGATCAGAAGAAATACCGGAAGCATTAACAGGTACAGCTGGCGATTTTCCCTCTTTTCAACCGCCGTATATTTTTGTTTTATTTTTTTCATACGTACACCAGCCTTTTACAAAGGGCCGCTGACAAACGCTTTGTTCGCAGCGACCCCGTTTTATCGGATTGTCAATTCATTCTCAAACAGACTGTCAATCAGCCTTTTGTTCTGTCGTAACGGCCCTGATAGATCTCAATGAGCTCGTCCAGACCAAGACGCTTTAAGTCATCCATATAGGAATCCCAGTCATCTAAGCTCTTCTGACCTAAAATCAGCTTTGTCAGAAGTTCCTCAGAATAAGTATTTAAATCCGTCAGAATCTCACTGGTACGCTTTGTCTCATCCTGCGTAGCAACTGCCAACATAGTCAATGGAGAATAGTTTACTGTATGATCCATATCCTCTGTGAATACCCAGTCCGCAAAATCTGCCTTTGCCTGATAACCCTCCGGGATTCCGGCATCCTTTCCAAGCTGGATTCCGGCAACAAGTTCGGTGGACATATCCTTGTTCAGATCCATACGAGGAAGTACATTGGAGCTCCACAGTGCGCCGTACATCAGACTCATGATAGAATTATCAATATCATCACCGGACAACTGCTGATAATCGCCATCCTCGGTACGTGTGAAGTTCACGTCCTCTACGCCATGCTCAGTCAGTTCTACATATTCCGGTGAACACATATAATCAAGCAGTCTGGCAACCGCTTCGGTATCCTCACACTCATTCGTTACTGCATAGATTCGGGACATCAGATTCTCACCACTCTGTAAACGTACAAGCGGCTCGGTGTCATCGGTAGCCTTGATCACGATCGGCTCTAAGTACGGCGGCTGCGCACCATCCTGTACCTGAATGGATGGCTCCTCCCATGTCTGTGCAGCCCAGTTTGCCTCACCAGACATCTGGTTTGCTGCCAGTCTGGTATTGGTCTGATTTGTGATATCTACCATAAGTCCTGCCTCATACAGGCTGTTCATATAGGAAATGTAATCCTTGATATGTTCCTGATACCACGGGCTCGTCAGTGTGTCCGTCTCCGGATCGATGAATACCATAGCAGGTCCAAGACCAAACCACTGTGCAATATCCGTTCCAAACTTTGCAATGCTCATGGTGATAACCTCGTCTGCTACACCATTTCCATTGCAATCGTTATCCTGGAATGCCTGTAAAGCTGCAGTAAACTCGTCGAGTGTGGTCGGCTCCTCCAGATCGCATGCATCCAGCCAATCCTTACGGATATTGAATGCCAGTGCAGCACCCGTTGTTACCTCACCCTTGTAATTGCTGGTCTGAATATCTGCCAGCCAATATACGTTTCCATCCTCCATGGCAAGACGCTCTGAAACAAACTTACCTTCGCCTTCAGTAAAGAACTCCTTCGCAGTTCCCTCTTCGGACTGATCCCAGATCTCGTTGATCGGAACAAAGACTCCTCTGTCAACCAATCTTTGCTTTGTCTTGTCATCGAGCGGCTCAATATACATGATGTCACAGTCCAGATTTCCGCTTGCTACGGTTGTCTGACATACGGTAGTGTACTGATCCTCCTCGATTAAGTTGAACTCAAGCTTGATATTTCTCTTTGCAAGCTCCTCCGTGAATGTGTTGTAGAGCTGGCTGTCTCCACTCTCGATCCAATCCTTTAAGGAAACGGTACCGCCATTCACGGTGGTGACGGTGTTATTGATTCCCATGATACGAATTACGGACATCTCGTCACTGCCCTCATCTGCCCATGCGGCTGCCGGAACCATAGATGCTGTCATTGCTGCACACATAGCAGCTGCCATAAGTTTTCTTGTGTACTTTCTCATCTGTCTCCTCCTTTTTCCTTTGGAAATGATGGACTCAGTTTACCATGCTAAAGGGCAAAAGAATAGTACAAACTTCTCAAAAGATTTCACAAAATTTTCATATTTTCCCAACCACATGCGAAACGCTGATTTTTTTGTATTATTTTTCATATATCATAAACATTTTGACAATCCACTCGCAATGTTATTGTATCTTTTTTTCTGTTTTTCACGAATATTGCGTAATATATGTTCAGTAATTATTGTGATTATTTTTATACACGTTTTATCAGCCAAACAGATCCATATTCCCGCGAAATTCTTTTGGTGTGAGCCAGTAATATTTCCGAAATACACGGTCAAAATAGCTGACACTGTCAAAGCCGCACTGCATGGCAATCTCGGTGATTGACATTTCAGAAGATTGAAGCATCACTTTTGCGGCTTCTAATCGGTACAAAATCAGATAATTAAATGGCGTAACATCAAGATTCTTCTTAAAGCACCGCGCCGCTTCGCTCTGGCTGATGTTGGCGGCACCCGCGATATCGCCAAGCGTGATGGGTTCGGAGTAATGACGCCTGATAAAAGAAATCATCTGATGCAGACGAATCTGTGACGGGCTTCGCACCTGAGATGGATCTGTTACCGGAATTTCCTGCCGAAAGTCTGCCAGCTTTTCCCAGATGCAGCATACTGAAAAAACAACAGCTGACATCCTTTTTGCAATATCCTTCCCGCAGACCAAACGCAGCTTTTCCATCTCGCTTAGTATGTCTCTCTGCCATTCTTTTTCTCCAGTCAGGCAGATATACTGATATTGCTCCTGATGTGCGATGGGTTTGATACATTCTTTATAAAAATAATTATTGGTATCAAAAATAAACTCCGCAGGAAGCAAAATGGTTTTGATACGGCCCATTCCGACATTTCGCTGAATGCTATGGCTTTCCTTTGAGTTAATAAAGATGCCCTCGTGCTCTTTCAATAGAATTGATGATGTGTTGACACAGCAGGTAATTTCGCCTTTTTCCACATACAAAAATTCGACTTGAGAATGCCAGTGCCACGGAAGTTCACCTTTGTCATAGTTTTCAAGTGTCCATTCCCGACTACAAATTGGAAAGTCTGAAATTTCATATACAACCTGCTCCAACGCACTGCTGTCTGACGCTCCCTGCGACCATTTTTCTCCCATGATGCTCCCCCCGTTTACTGCACAACTTTGGTCACTTTTCTGGCAGTATATCATATCTGTGGAGAATTTGACAAATGTTATGAATCACATCCTTCCTCGATAATTTTATTCTCAGTTTCTTCTCTTAAGCATTCTCTCAGATGCTTGATATATGGATGAAACTGTGCCTTGTCCAGTCCGTAGTTTTTTGTCAGCTCATACTCGTGCGGCTCCCATGTCTTAATGCTTGACTCGTTGTGTGCCATAACACCTTCCATATTGTCGAGTGCCTTATAAATCTTTGCTTCCAACGTCTTTCGTTCACTCATCTCCTGATATAATGACCGCATCTGTTCATTAAACGGAGCCGGAAGTGTCGCTACCCACTGATACAACAGATTTTCTTCCACTTTTTCATCGGCATCTGTCTTTTTAAAGCACGGAATATCTCCGGTAAAACACTCACCCAGATCGTGAATGAGGCACATCTTGATTACCTTATTCATATCCGCTTCCGGAAATTCATCTTCTATCCAGTATGCCATCAGCGCCACTCGCCAGCAATGCTCTGCCACGCTTTCCTTTCGGTCATCAAGTGTATAGCAATGGCGCATCGTTCGTTTTAATTTTTCCACTGTGTGAAGTGCTTCGATTAATTTTTCTGCTTCCATAATTTCTCAATCTCCATGATCCACTACTCTTATTAACGGGCAAAAGGCATTTTGACCCCTTTGATACCAGATTGCTGCGTGCTTTGCACTCTCGCAATCTTCAAAAACATTCGTAATCTTGATCATGTTTTTGGCGGGTCAAGAGATCAAAAATCCTCTTGCAAGCAAGCTTGCATCGGCTTTCTGACCTTTTGACCCTGGTATCATATCAATACGCAATCATCGGGATGCTTTCTGCCTTTTTTTCTGTCGGCATCTTCATTCCTTCTGCTATCTCATACATACTTTCGCTGCATTTCTTTACTTCGGATGCCATATCTTCGTATGGTCTTGAACAAACATCAAACAGACCGATGTTATAATTTTCTCCGTCGAAACGTCCCAGCACAAATTGATCATAACACTGGAAATAATGACAGCCGACACCGTTTGGATGCGCAGCCACGCGCTCGCAATAATAGCGGTAAGCCTTGCCACGATCCGCCTGTGTCAATACGCCTTCCAGACCGGTTGCGTTTGGTCCGGCATCAAGCGCGCCAAAATGAAACTCGCCAATCATCACCGGCAGATCGACTCCCAACTCTGTAATATGAGAAATAGCCGCTGTCGGATCGATTGCATAGCAATTGATAGAGAACACATCAAAGTTTTCCCATCCTGTCACCAGATCCGGATCGGAGATCCATGCCCATCTCATACCGAGAATCATGTGGTTTGGATCGACTTTACGGCACGCCTTTGCCGGAATCTCGACATATGCGCGAAGCATTTTCTTTGAGAAGGCTTTCTGGTCTGCCTTTGCCGCTTCTGACTTTGCTGATGCATCACGTATTGGCTGATACAGATCATCAAAGCTGGAAAATGACGTGTTCCATGCCGCGTTTAATGATTCCACAGTCTGATACGTTTCCTTCAAGGCTTCAATCAGCTTTTCTTTGCAAACTGTGCGCTCCGGATTATAAAGCACCTCATCAGCCAGTACCAGATTGTCCACAAATGCCCAGCTTGGTTCGTTGCGAAGAAAATATCCGATCATCATCGGATCATCCTTCTTTGCTGCGAGTGCCTGTGCATTTTTCGCCGCATTGTCTTTGTACTCATCACTGAGTACATCCGGGAAATCGCGGAAAATCTTTTTGTCTGTCTCTGGAAAATCTGGCAGCGATGTCACATATGGAATCGGTGTACCTTCAAAGAGTCTGTGGTCACTCCAGTTGCCAAGTGTATTCATACCCATCTGCATCAGCTGACCAGCCATCATGCGTTTCCAGATTGAATACCAGTCTGCGCCAAACACGCGGCACAAATTCGCACCAGCATACGAAAAAAGCTTCGCATTTCGTTTTCGCTCATTAAATACACGCTCCGGTGAAAACATCTCTGCATAAGCCGCTTCTGTTTCATTTGGCAGCCAGTCCAGCCACTTCTCGACATCATCCACACGGCAGTCTACCGGCACATTCACACAATCCGGTCCCGCACTGAAAAATGCATAGCCATCCGGATCTGCAAGCCACCACTTGCCATCCGCTTTATATTTTGTAAAAAATCCGGTGCCTTCAGCCAATTTCTTGTCTTTCCAGCCACCCCACTTAGACCAGTTGTCAAACGGGTAGCCCTGTTCACTGTCCCTGACCTGTTTTTTCAGAATTGTCTTTAGCTCCTCGATATCCTTTGTCTTTCCCTTCCAATCCTTTCGCTTATTCTGTCCAAGATTATCCACCAGTTTGACATCTGGCAGCTGCACATTTTCCGGATAGGTATCTGTCAGTTCCATATTGCTGATGCGCACAGTGATATCATGAAACACAGGAATTGTCTTCATCTCAATGCGTGTGATTTCCTCCGGTGCGATTCGTCCGCCGTGGCAGACGATCTTAAGTTCGCCAGGCAATGCCTCTGGAAACAGCACACCCGCCTTAAACCACTCCTTGTCCAGGCAAATCTGTGTTGTGATCTGCGGCAGAATACCAAAGCGAATCGTCATCGCCGACTCCTCACCCTTGCCATACACGTACACATTAAAGGCATCACTATGCGTTTCAAGTGTCTCAATTTGAAACAGGAAGTAACGTTCACACTTCATTACATCCCACGGCAGCACGATTCCTGCGCCTTCCTTTGACAGCTTCAGCAGTGCACCTGTTCCACTGTCTTCCATCTTTAAAAGGGATGCCCCCTCTGTCAAAATCTTCTCGTCAAATAGAATGTTCATTGTTCGTTTTCTCCTCTTCTGGAAAAATTTTTGTAACGCACCCGATTCAAGTATCAATTTTGCAATTGACTCTTTACAAACATTACAAATTTTATGATGTTGGGGGCAAAAGGCATTTTGACCCCTTTGATACCAGATTGCTACGTGCTTGATTCGGTTCAATTAGGCAGAGTCGTCCATAGGAGCTCTGTGCCGCATGGGTGTGGAGACTTCATTACAAATGCTACCGTTTCCACTTTACTGTCTTTCCACAAAAAAGGCAAGGCTTTTATGCCCTGCCTCTTATTAGAAAATATGCGCTTATTTTTGTATATTTTTCCTTGCAATTTTCTCGCCCTGCCTGATCAGTGCCTCGCTGCCGCTGATACTGCGATAAACAATATCCTTGCGCGGCACGACTGCGCCTTTTTGTGTCAGCAAGATAATCGTTGAACCGCCAAATTCAAAATATCCTTTCTCCTCGCCGCACATTACTTTTCCCGGCATGTCGTCATGGTTTGTGATGCGTCCGACCATCATTGCACCGACCTCCATCATCAAGACAGTGCCAAGCTCCTTTGTCTTAATCAGGCAATACTTTCTGGTATTCTCCTTATAAACAGGACAATTTTCCAGCGCAATTGGCTGAACCGTATGGAACACGCCATGAATCGTGCGCTCGTGAGAACGTCTTCCGCTCACCGGATATAGGTAGCGGTGATAATCCTCTACACTTAGACGAAGCTGCCACAAAATTCCGTCTTCAAATTGCTTTGCGAGTTTTTCATCACGCAAGAGACTCTTTAACGTGTACTGCCCCTGCTTAATCCAGAAACGGGAGTCTTTCATAATCGGATAGATCGTAAGCTTTGCATCACACGGACTGATCAGCGCATCATCGCTTACTTCAAACGGTCTTGCACCCTTCTTTAGCTTTCTTGTAAAGAAGTCATTGTAGGATGAAAAACTCGTCTTTTCAAATTCTGACACGTCAATGTCGTGGGACTTGATAAAGCCCGGAACAGCCAGTGACGATATGCCACTGTTCATTACCTTTCCTGCTGCCTGTGATACTGCCGGACTGATCAGGATGCTAAGAAGCCCTCTTCCAACCGGTGTTGTATATAAAAATGATAAAAGACCACTGTTCTTTTCTTTCATAAATCCTGTGGCTCCTTTCTGCGAACCAATTCTTCAACTATTTATAAGATACCAGGGGCAAAATACCTTTTGACCCCAACATCATTTGTAGCTATCTATCAAACCGTTTTGTGCTTCCAGAAAATCAGATCCGACAAATTCCAGCCATAATATTCCTTCCAGTTAAAGCAAAACAGAAGATACAGCACAACAGCCGCCACAATAAGAATCAATACTGCCAGCTGCTTGTTGTTTGGTTTCGGAAATTTAAAGTTGATCACAAACAGAAGACCTGTAATCAGCATCGCAATGCTCAGCACGATCTCAAAGTTCTCCTGACACAGACTGGAAATCGCATACATGAACGGCATAATCACAGCGATAGATGTAATCGGAAGTCCCTGATAATACTTTCGCTTCTCATCGGTCTCCTGCTGGCGCTTTTCCTCCATGACATTGTAATAAGCCAGACGAATCAAGCCTGCAAGACAATAAAAGATCAAAATCCCAACTTCCCATGCCTTTTGCATTCCGGAAAACCAGCAGATGATTACCGGGCAGACACCGAAACTGACAATATCGCAAAGTGAATCGATCTGAATCCCAAATCGCTTTTCATCCTCTGTTCTATTTTTCTTTGTCCGGGCCACTTTGCCGTCAAACGTGTCGAGAAGACCGGACAGCCCCAGAAAAAAGACAGCCCAGCCGAGTCTTGTATAGCAGGCACTGATCATTCCCAAGATGGCAGATGCCAAGCTTATGTACGTTAATATTACCGTATAATCGTAAAATCCTATCATTATTTTCCTCTTTCATCCATCGTGCGAACGCCAAACATTTTTTGCATACTTCATTCCGGATCCCTTTACTTTATATTTGTATTTCCTGCCTTGCTTTTTTGCGTTCACGCACTTGAAATACTACTACAGCTGCCATTGTAAATGCTGCTGACAAAAACAATTCACTGTAATAGCCCAGTCCACGGCTCAATACCAGTCCCGGAATCAGAAGTGCTTCGCCGAAGACTTTTCGGAAAATGACGATGAACAATCCCTCGCTGATTCCCATTCCACCCGGAAGCGGAAGCATATCAACTGATATCGATATGACAGCCTGTAAAAACATGACTTCAAAAAAGCCCATGCTATTTAAGGAAAACGCCCTGTAAACAAAATATGTCACGGCAAACATGGCAAAACGCTGTACGACCGTGATTGCAAACACTCTCGCAATCATTCCCCAATGGCTGCTCATAAACTCTGCTGCCTCATGGTAATGATTCATGGAGCGTTCCAGCTTACCCAGACGTTCTTCTTTTTGTTTTAAAATGTGTATCCGTTCCAGAAGTTTTGCTCCGAGTATCAATGTTTTCTTGGCAAATGAGGGATGAAATACCACCACGCACATAAAAGCCACACAGCCTACATTCAGCAAAATTCCCAAATAAAAAACCCATCTCGCTTCTGCTACATACTCAGCCAGAAAATCCCCTGCAAACAGCCACAATCCGACGCCTACGACCACCAGCACAAACTTGTACGTGATCGTGACAACAAGCAAAATGACTGTTGCAATCGGAACGGGTATGTCTTCCTTTTTCATGAAATAAATCTGCATTGGCTGACCGCCGCTCGCAGACGGTGTGACACAGCTGAAAAAAAATCCAACTGCTGAAAAAAGAAAGCAAATCCGTTCCTTTACATAAATCCCGTAGCAATCCAGCATATGCCAAATGACAATACTCTCTCCGGCAATAAAAAATAATACCAGAGGAACTGCCGGAATCAGCCACAGGATATTGCATTCCTTAATTGCATCTCCCAGTCCTGAGAGATCTTCCCCATGAAAAACGCCATACAGTGTCAATCCTATAATTGCAAAAAACAGGACAGCGTCTATCAAAACCTTCTTATATTTTTTCACCTTTGGCGCCTCCTTGGCTTATCAATACTAGTTACAATCACCTTCCCCATTGTATCAAAGATTGCAAGCGACCGCAACAAAAAGTTCCCTTATCCGAAGGGTTACTTATGCGCATTGGCCATAAATGCCTCAATCTCATCCGGTGTACGCATTACCTCCTCAGACAGGCACTCGCAGCCGTCCTCTGTAATTAAAAGATCATCCTCGATACGGATTCCGATCTCCCACTCATCGATGTACAGACCCGGCTCATCGGAGATGACAGCACCCGGACGAAGCTTATTATTGGAAGCAACGGTTACATCATGAACATCGATTCCAAGATGATGAGAAACACCATGCATATAATACTTTCCAACCTCTTCTTCCTTCTCAATCAGCCCCATACGGATGCATCCCTCAGCAAGAACCTTCTTGCACACATCGTTTAACTCGCGAAGTGTCATGCCCGGCTTTGCCGTCTTCGCAATCGCACGGTTTGCTGCCAGAACAGCCTCGTAAACCATGCGCTGCTTTTCAGTATACTTACCATTTACCGGATAGGTTCTTGTAATATCGGCGCAGTATCCCTTGTACTTTGCACCCAGATCAAGCAGCAAAAGTGTGTTGTCCTTACATTCGCTGTCGTTTGTGCCATAGTGAAGCATGGTTCCGTTAATACCGCTTCCTGCGATGGTATGGAAAGCAACGCCATCTGCACCATTTCTCTTAATGCTGTACTCAAAGTCTGCCTGTGCCTGATACTCCATCTGACCCGGTGTCAGGTTTGTCATCAGATTCTTCAGACCCTTATCCGTCAGCTTGATTGCCTCGCGAATCAAAGAAACCTCGTCATCGTCCTTTTGCATTCTCATCTCGGCGATGATCGGAGCACAATCCTTTACGCGCACGCCCGGATACTTCTGTGCAAACTCGCGTGCCTTCATCATGTTGTAATCCTCAAGATCATCAATATCATGACGATAAGTATCAAAGTATACGGCATAGACATCCTCTCTTGTCAGCATACGGTTCAGCACACTCTTCTCGGTATCGATAAAGCCAACCTTCTCGATCTCGGCCTGTGCCTTTGCTTCATCAACGGTCATCTTCTTACCCATCCAACGCTCACGGTCCGGATCTGCCTCCTCGATTAAAAGCATTTCGCTCGGCTCCTCGACCGCATTGTCCAGAATTAACATCATATTCTCACGACGGATTCCTGTCAGGTAAAAGAAGTTTCTATTTGCCTCAAATGGTGCATACTCATCTGCACTTACATGATATCTTATTCCTGAGTAAAGAACAAGAATGGAATTTTTTTCCATCTTTGATAATACTTCGTCTCTGCGCTTTTTATAGTTCATTGTCGTACCCCTTTCAGTTTGCTGTGTGCTATGCCATGGCTCTCATGACAAGCAATGTATTATGGTTCAAAGCCTACTTTTCATAAACCCTGAATAAATCTATGATACCAGGATCAAAATACCTCTTGACCCCAACATCATTATATCAATCCGAAACCAGAAATGCAACTGCTGTCTGTGCCTTCCAATTTTTGTATAAATACGGGCATTGGCGGATTGTTTGGGCGATTATAATAGCAGCCTGTAATGACAAGATAGGTCTTTGGATCAAGCGTCTGCAGCATCGCCAATATTGCTCCCTTTTCCTCTCTTTGAACATCGTTTCCATCGTAGAGACAAAGCGTCATGATGCCGCCCTTTCGTAAAATTGAAAGGCCTGCAAAAACTGCCTCGATGCTCGTCTGCGCCTTTGTCCCGATCGCATGATCGCCTCCTGGCAGATAGCCGAAATTAAACATGACACATGCTGCACTTCCCTCGTTCATATACTCAAGCATATTCGCGTGAGAGTCGAGCACCAGCTCTGCCATGCATTCATGCTCGGCAAGAAGAGTCGCCGTCTCCTCAAGTGCCTGAGGCTGAATGTCAAATGCCATAACCTCGCCTCTTTGTCCTACAAGTTCACATAAAAACAGCGTATCGTTTCCACGGCCTGCTGTCGCATCTATACAGATATCCCCAGCTTCCACATGATCACGCACAAAATGGTGAATCAGCTCTGTAATCTGAAGATCTTGTTTTTTTAATTCTTTCATCTATCAACAACCTCGCTTTTTTAGGTGTCCGGGAAAACTAGCTTTTATCTGCCCCCGCCGGCTTTCTCTTTATCATCCTACCACTTCACAGTACAGCCGTCAACGAGCTACTTTTTGAAGATTTTTTTAAGAGTTGCTTAATAGAAAAAGAACCGTCCGAAAGACATTTTGTCTTCAGACGGCTTACTGTTTACATTTTCTTTTCCCTTAAAACCTGATGTGTTTCTGAAACATTTACCATAACACAGTCGTTGTATTTGAAACCACTCTTCTCATATTGATATACAATCGGTTCTCTATTTCGTTCAATCACTGGATCTGCAATTGGGATTGCTGACAAAAGTGATTTTGTATATGGATGAACCGGGTGTTCAAAAATTTCTTCCGTCAATCCAGTCTCAACCAAATGTCCCTTATGCATAACTCCTACTCTATCCGAAATATAACGAACCATAGAGAGGTCATGCGCAATGAACAGATACGCAACATTTGTCTCTTTTTGAATATCCTTCATTAAATTAACAACCTGTGCCTGAATTGAAACATCAAGTGCACTGATTGCTTCATCTGCAATTACCAACTTTGGATTCATAATTAACGCTCTTCCCAGTCCAATTCGCTGACGCTGTCCACCGGAAAATTGATTTGGATAACGGTTCATGTAAGCTGGATTTAAGCCAACCATCTCCATCATTTTAGCCACTCGCTCTACGCGCTCTTTAGGGTTCATATGAGGGTGATGGGCATCAAGTCCCATCGCAATGGTATCCAAAATTTTTTTATGCGGATTTAAAGAAGCCATCGGATCCTGAAAGACCATCTGCATATCCGAGCGAAGCATCTTTTCCTGCTTTGTTGTTAGCTTTTTGCTAATGTCTTCACCCTTAAAAAGAATTGTGCCTTCTGTCGGATCGTATAGGCGAATGATCGAACGACCCGTTGTCGATTTTCCGCTACCTGATTCGCCTACTAATCCATAGGTTTCTCCCGGATAAATGTCGAAAGAAATATTGTCAACAGCGCGTACCGTAAATTTTTTACTGACCGGAAAATATTGCTTTAAGCCTCTCACACGAAGCAGTGGTTCATTTGTCTGTACCATGCGATCCCTCCTCTGCATATCGCGCTTCTTCTTTTCGAAGCTGCTCAATTCTTCTTTTTAGTGCTGCCGGCATCTCTACCTTTGGCGCATCTGGATGGAGCAGCCAAGTAGCTGCCTGATGATGCTCATTGATTTCAAACATCGGTGGTTCTTCTTCAAAATCAATATTGAGCGCGTATGGATTTCGCACAGCAAATGCATCACCCTTAATTTCATTTGCAAGATTTGGTGGATTTCCCGGAATTGTATACAGACGTTCTTTTTTGTCTCCTGTCAAGTCTGGCATACTAGAGAGAAGTCCCCATGTATATGGGTGACGCGGATCAAAAAAGATATCCTCTGCCTTTCCAGTCTCCACCACCTTTCCTGCATACATGACATTCACATAATCTGCAATTTTTGCCACAACGCCAAGGTTATGTGTGATAAAAATAACGGCAATTCCCAATTTTTTCTGCAAATCAAGTATCAACTGCAAAATTCTTGCCTGAATCGTAACGTCAAGTGCGGTTGTCGGCTCATCACAAATTAAAAGATCCGGATTACAGGACAATGCAATTGCGATTACGACACGCTGACGCATTCCTCCGGAAAGCTGGTGTGGATAATTTTTCATTCGCTCCTTTGGTGACTCGATTCCTACCATGTCAAGCAATTCTTCAGCACGCTTATCTGCATCTGTCTGTGACAAATGAAGATGATAACGCATACCTTCTGTCAGCTGTCGTCCAATCGTCATTGTCGGATCAAGTGAGGTCATCGGATCTTGAAACACCATCGCAATACGTTTTCCTTTAATTCGATGCTGCATTTCCTTTTTGGAAAGTTTTAACAGATCGACAACCTGTTCCTTTCCATTTTTCTGAAAACGAAACTGAATCGTTCCGCTTTCGATGACGGCATTGGGCGCTGTAATGCCCATGATTGTCTTGACAGAAACGGATTTTCCACTTCCAGATTCTCCTACAATGGCAACGGTTTCTCCCGGATATACATCCATGTTAACACCACGCACAGCACGTATTTTTCCAAAAGAGGCCTGAAAGGAAACTGCCAAATCTCTCATACTCAATACTGGTTTTCTTTTTTCCATTCCATTTACCTCCCGTTACATCTGTTTTAGCTGAGGATCGATCGCATCTCTTAATCCATCTGCAAATAAGTTAAATCCCAACATCAAAATGCCTAACACAACTACTGGTGCTACTACCATGTGAGGATACGTCATTGCTGATTTATATCCATCATTGATTAGTGATCCAAGAGACGCCATCGGTGCTGGAACACCAAGACCAACAAATGCCAAAAATGCTTCCAGGAAAATCGCATTGGGAATTGAAAACATAAAGGTTATAATAATCTGTCCAAGGGAATTGGGAAGGATCTCTTTAAACAAAATGTCTCGATTGCTCACACCAAGTGTTCTTGCAGCCAGCACAAATTCCTGATCTTTTAATTTCAACACCTGTGCACGCACAATACGGCTCATATTGATCCATCCTGTCAACATCAAGGCAATAATAATACTTCCAAGTCCCGGCTTCATGACAACCAGCATTAATGTTACAACAACTAACGTTGGAAGACTGCTTAGCACTTCTGTGATACGCTGCATGATCATATCAATTTTTCCACCAAAATAACCTGAGACCAGACCATAAATTACGCCAATACACACATCAATAATAACCGCAAGCGCTGCTATCAAGAGAGAGATTCTAGTGCCTTGCCATACTCTCGTCCAAATATCTCTTCCCAAATTATCCGTTCCAAAGAAGAAATATTTATCGGTGCAATTTTTTGCCTCATACATATTCTGGCCATGGCTGACACCATCAAAAATTCCCAACTTTTCCAACCCTGGAACTCTTGGCGGCAGATTGCTATATTCAGAATGCACTTCCTTGTAAGAATACGGACTGGCAAGTGGCGCTGCAAGTGCAATTACAACTAGAAGAATGATAATAAAAAAGCTTATCCATGCACCTTTATTCTTGCGAAAACGATAAAGAACTTCTTTTCCATAAGAACGACCAACAAGAACTTTCTCTTCTTCCTCTTTATGGTCTTCTGTACTGAATTCAAATCGATTCATAATCATTCTCCTTTCGCCAGTCGTATTCTAGGATCAATCACGCCATAGAGAATATCAACCAGAAGCATCGTAAAGATAAACATCAAACTGTAGATAAAACTAATGGCTAAAACAACATTAAAGTCATTTGACTGGATTGCGCTGACATAAAGACTTCCAAGACCTGGAATACTAAATGCCTTTTCAATTACCAAACTTCCTGTCATTAAATTTACAATCAGCGGAGCAAGCACCGTAATGACACTAATCATCGCATTTCGAATGGCATGATGAAGAATCAGCTTTGCCTTTGGAAGTCCTTTTGAATCTGACAGCAGATAATAATCCGAATTTAAAATATCTACCATTTCCGATCTGGTGTATCGCGCAACACTCGCAATTGTAAACATAGAAAGCGAAATGGTTGGAAGAATTGTCGATTGAAACTCATTTTTTGTACTGTAAATGAACGGAAACATCTTAAACTTAAATCCAAAAAAGTAAGATAGTAAAAGCGCAAAGACAAATGATGGAAGACTGACACCAAGTACTGAGACAATTGTAGTAACCGTGTCTATCCATGTATTCTTTCGCAGCGCAGCAATAATTCCAAGCAGTGCACCGATAATCGTTCCAACAATCGCAGCTTGAAGGCCAAGACGAATGGTCAGTAAAATCTTTGGTCCAATCATTTCACTAATCTTCATATTAACTTGAAGACTATAAGAAATACCAAAATCACCATGAAGCATATTTTTCAAATATAAGAAAAATCTTGTAATGATTGGCTGATCCAGTCCATATTTATGATACAAATCCGCGATTTGCTCTGCGCTCATTTTTTCTTCGTTATTAAATGGCGAACCCGGCATAAAGTCAAGCATCAAAAATAAAAGCAACAAGATCAGGAAGACTGTCATCAATGCAATGCAGGTTCGCTTTAACACAAATTTTTTCATTCGGATTTTCCTCCTGTCAAAGACTTTTTTACCACTATTTTTTTCAAAACAGCAGCCTTTTGAAAAGAGGATCTGTCCAAAGCTGCTTCGCCCCGGGCACATCCTCTTTGTGTGCAGATACGATTACACCTATTTTTTTCTTATCAATTCTTCTCCACAAACTTGTAGTAGCACGGAACACCGGTGTTATGCTCCGTAATTCCGGTTACATTTGACTTCGTAAGTGTTGCAGAGCCGGTCTGGAATAACGGAATGCAACCTGCATTCTCAGTGCAAATATCATTACACTTGATCAAATTATCCCAACGTGCAGCCTCGTCACCTGCCAGTGTGGTGTTGGCCTCGTTGTACAATTTGTCAAACTCATCGCTTGACCACAGAGAATAATTTGATGGATGATCGGATTCATACATCGCTAAGATTGCGGTAGGATCTGCATAATCCGGTCCCCAACCCCATATCTCAATCTCATAATCATGGTCCTGTGCTAACTGAATTCTATTTTTCTTTGGTGTGCTAGTGATATTTACGGTTAAGCCATCCAGTGTACTCTCCAATTCAGACTGAATAAATGCGGCAGTATTGGCTGCAAAATCCTTTTCTTCATCATAAACAATATTAATTTCTCTTAAGTCAGTCTCTTCCTTTGCCTTTTCCCAAAGTTCCTTTGCTTTCTCGGTATCATACTGGAAGTACTGTCCGCTCGCCTCTGCAAAATCCTCACCATCTGAGTTGCTTACAAGACCTTTCATTACCATATTATAGGCTGGCACAGAGCCATCATTTAATACGTTGTTGCAAAGACTCTCTCTGTCAACCGCATAGGCGATTGCCTGACGTAAGTTTTTATTGTCATAACCATCCAGAGATGTATTAACCATCAAATAGTAGTTAAACGCGCCTAAAACATTTGAAAACTCCGGATCGTCCTGATACATGCTAACCAAATCACCTGTCAGCGTAACATTGTCCACGTCTCCGTTCTGATAAGCCATAACCGCCTGCTGTGTATCACTGATAACAACAAGATCAATCTCTTCTACGTCTACATTCTCTGCATCCCAATAATCCGGATTCTTCTTGAGTACAATGGTATTTCCACCGACATCCCACTGATCGAGCGTATAAGCACCACAGTATAAAACACTGTCCTTGTCCACACCAAACTGATCACCCTCTTCTGTCAGCTTACTTTCTTTTACAGGTGCCCACGGAGAGAAAGTCAGAAGATTTAAGAAGAAAGGTACCGGATATTCCAGTTCAACCTGTAAGGTATTGTCATCTACTGCTGTCACGCCAAGCTCACTTGCATCTGCTTCACCTGAGGTAACTGCTTCATAATTTTTAATTGCAGCCATCTCGATCTGATAGGTAAATGTACTGTAATCGCCCTGCGCAGTTGCGTTTCTCTTCCAAGCATATTCAAAATCCTGCGCAGTTACTGGTGTGCCATCACTCCATTTTGCATTGTCACGAATATGGAAGGTATAAGTCTTCTGATCATCGGATACCTCATAGGAATCACACAGACCATTCTGAATCTGTCCATCCGCATCAACAACAAACAATCCTTCCATCGTATTCGAAATAACTGCAACATTTGTTGCATCTCCGCCAATCAATGGGTCCATTGATGTAATTGAAGCACTGATCTGAATTGAAACAACGTCTTCCTCATCTGCCATTGCCGGTACTGCAAAACCAGATATACTCATTACTGTCGCTGCTGTCACTGCCATTACTCTTCTGTTCATAGCCTTCCTCCTTCTCATGCCTTATGCGGATGACCAAATCCGCCTGCATATGTACAAGCATATGCGGCACGCTCTGCTGCATAACTAAGCGCTTCCTTCATATCTTTCTTGTCTGCGTAGTAGCGTAAAAATGCGGCGATAAAGGCATCACCTGCCCCCATTGCATCTACTACGTCTACCTTGCAGATTCCCTGTGTATAAAACTGTGTTCCATCATAAAATACGGAACCCTTTGAACCACGTGTAATACCAATAATTTTTGTACCATATCCTGCTGCTTTTTTTGCAAGCGCATGGATTTCTTCTTCAGACAGATCCGATCCAGAGAAAAATGCATAGGTGACAAACGGGCATACCCGCTTCATATACTCATCATCATGCTCATCTGAAAAATCAAATGAAACCTCACAGACACGGCTTAAGGTTTCTAGCTCATATTCCAAATTGGAATAGCAGCTTGTATGACAGATATCATACTCCTTGATTACTTCCAGATCCTCTCTTTGAAGCCTGATTGAAAACAAGTGCTGGCAGGTATCACGGATTCCGCCGACAAAGATTCGATCGCCCTCTTCATTGATCTTTACACCTGGCTGACAGGTTGGTGCAAATACCTTTCTGGAGCGCTCACAAGTTACGCCTTCCTCTTCCATGCACGCTCTGATATAATCCGCTCTCTCGTCATTTCCGAACACGCCAATATAATTTACCTTCTCAGCGCCGTCTCTCTTACAATCTACCGCTACATTGACTGCATTCCCACCTGGATAGTAAATACCCTCATCCAGATAGCAGTCTGTCACATTATCTCCAACTGCAATCAGCTTCATTTATGCGTCCTCCTGTCTGTAAAAAAAGCGATCTCCTGCTTTCCTGCTTCATGCAGAAAAAGCAGGAGACCTTACTTATTAATACTCCATCTGCCACATATATCTGCGGACAGACAATGCATGACCTCTCTCATGTGCAAGAGAATCAATCATCTCACGAACAACTGTGCCAGCTAACAGCGGTGCTACATACTCCTGTACGCCTGGCTCAATTCCAGTCAGATCAAACTCTGCCTCATCAATTACTGCCAGCTTCTGTGAAAACTTACTGCAGAAATTATATGCTCTTTCATCCAATTCTCTGGTTGCTCCAATGCCTTTAACCAGTACAAACGGTACATCAAAATCGGTTACCTCAAATGGTCCATGGAAATATTCTCCTGAATGAATGCAATTGGAATGAATCCACTGCATTTCCATAAACAGGCAAATTGCCAGAGAATACATCTCGCCATAGTTTGCGCCACTTCCCATTGTGTAGATTACAGTTTCACGCTTGTAATCCTTGCCCCACTGTAAGCCAAAATCTGCATACTTTGCCTTGATGCGCTCGGTTACTTCTGGAAGATTCTTTAAAGACTCTGCGCCCTTTGTCCACTTCTCAGACGGCTCAACTACATTCAACATCTCAAATGCCAGTGTATACAGAAGTACCTTGCTAAGGTCGTTCGGGTCAGCCTCCGGACCATGTTCATAATGGATCGGATACTCACAAGCCTTCCACAGCGGAGAATCAACAAGATTGGTCAAGGAAATGGAGACAGCACCCTTTTCCTTTGCCAGCTCTGCCGCCCTGACAGTCTCTGGTGTATTTCCAGAATGGGAAATTGTTAATACAACACAGGTATCGTCCAGCACCTTCGGCGTTGCTTTTACAAACTCATTAGAAGTGTAAATAGCGGACGGAATGCTGGTCTCGCGGTCAAACATGTACTGAATTGGCATCATGGATGCCTGAGAGCCTCCGCATGCAACGAAATAAAATCTGCGGATTGTTTTTCTCTCTTTAACAGCTGCTACTGCAGCCTGAATCTGGGAAAGATGTTCTGCTTTCATGTGTAACCCTCCATTTGTATTTTGGTCTCATATCATGATGCTTTTGTCAAAAAATTTCAATTCAAACATCGTTTCATGTAATGACCATTTGTATTATAACGTTATATAACGTTTTGTTTTATGCTATACCATGTTTATTCATTTGTCAAGTGTTTTTTTTGAATTACCGCATTAAAGCAGCAAATTTTTTTACTGTCCACAGGTTGGGTTATGAAAAGCCATAAATATTGGCATATCCGTGAACAAATCGCAATGTAAAAAACAGCAAACCTTGACTTTTCTTTCTCTTTTGACTATACTAAACTTTGATACACATAATATGACATCATATAATGTCTTTATCCTAACAACACTACGATCAGGGGGATTTTATGTTAGACACAAATAGTCTGAAACCACTTTATATACAGCTTGAGGCTGAGATCCGTCAGGCATTGAACGAAAAAAAATATCTGCCGGGCGACCGTCTTCCTAGCGAAGAGGAACTATGTGAACAATATCAAGTAAGCCGAATTACTGTCCGAAAGGCCATCCAACAGCTCACAGACCAACATATTCTTGAAAAGCACCGCGGAAAGGGTACCTTTGTTTCTACTCAGCCAAAAAGCGTTGACTTAAAGGATCAAACCGGTTTTACCAATTATCTATCCGCACTTGGACACCAGTCTCATCATCTTTTGTTAAAGAAGGAACTGCAGCCCGCCGAGGAATTTTTATATGATGCACTTTCACTTCAGACCAATGAGCCCGTCTGTTATGTGCAGCGATTGATCTTTGAAGATGATTCCCCGCTTGCTCTGGATGAAATTTATGTTTCTTCTTTGACTTACCCGGATTTTCTTGACCGTATGACCGGTGATGTCTCTTTCTATGAACTATTAGACAATTATTACCATGTGTCCCGCGGTGAATCTGTATGTGAGATTGCTGTCCGCATTGCAAATGCCGAGCAAGCCTCCATCCTTCACTGTCAGGCAGGTGATCCGCTTTTTCTGATGCAAAAGACCTGTTACACAACCGATGGCATGCCAATCCATTACTCTCGTTCTCTTGTTCGCGGCGACCGAATTTCTTATACTATCCGCACACAAAATCCAGGCACTCAGTTGACATCAAATATCAATAGCTAAATACGGCAAACCATCACCTCAGGGTTCCATAAACAAAGGCGATGGTTTGCACAAAAAAAGAGCTCTGAGAATCTCTCAGAGCTCTTGACAGGCGACAGCCGGATTTGAACCGGCGGTAAGGGTGTTGCAGACCCGCGCCTTACCACTTGGCTATATCGCCGTGACTTCCATAGTATAGAATACTTCTAGGATTTTGTCAAGTCTTTTTTTCAAAAAATATAACTTTTTTACTTATTTTTTTTGCAGGGATTATACCAGAGGCTCTCTGCTTTATGCGAATGACAAAAGGTTTCAGTGGAACTCGTGTGCAAAAGCTCCACTGAAACCTCACAGATTCTGAACAACTTTTATTTCCTGGCAGCCAGTTCCTCCACAATCTGTCTGACATGCTTAGAACCGCAGTCCTGCACAACATGTGCATACTTTTCATATAGCGGACATCGCTCATTGTACAGATCTCTGAGTGTCTGTCCATTTTTCAGCGCAACACCGCGTGCGGTCAGATCCCCCAGACGTTCTTCAATCTCCTTATAGGAAAGCTTCAAATAGACAACACACCCGATCTCGCGCAGATGCTTCATGGCATCCTCGCCGTAGATAACACTTCCTCCAGTCGCAATAACAGCCCCTTCACAATCAAGTGCTGCATTAATCTGCTCCTCAATCTTTAAAAAGCCATCGACACCGTACTCAGTAATCAACTCATGCAGCAGTTTTCCGGTTTGCTCCTGAATCACCAAATCTGAATCCACAAAACGATAGCCGAGTCTCTTTGCCAGCACAACTCCAACAGTACTTTTTCCGGCTCCCGGCATCCCAATCAGCACAATGTTTTTCTTTCCCTGCATCGTTTTCATAACCCTGCTTGCCTCCATGTGTTTGTCTTTGCAACACGATTATAGCAAAAAAGAATGCAGTCTTCCAGCATTTTCTTTTGCTACTCCTTGTTGATCGGCTGTAGTGACCTCCTCGGTCATTGAATGTCCGAGGATTCCCGCGCCAGATTCCTAAGGCGCGATTTTCGCCGCGTGTGTATCATCCCTTCGGATTATAGACACCGCCTGCTGCTTTGAGCAGGATCTTCATAAGCTCCAGATTTCCTTTAAAAAAGCTGATTTTTGTTGGTACCTTTCCAGCCTTCGGGTATGCTCTCGTAACCGGGATCTCACAGGCCTTCATACCAATCTGCGTTGCCCGCACAGACAGATAGGCAAGCAGTTCATAGGTCACAAATGCCTCTCGAAGCGGCTGCACTTTAGGATCAGTAAGATAACGTCTTGAATATGCCCGGTACGCATTCGTCGTATCCGTAAATCGCTGATGCGCCGCCAATGAGATAATCGGAGCATGAATCAATTTTACTGATACTGTCCGAAGATATGGTGTGCGAATTGCCCTTCCTCCGGGGATAAAGCGTGAACCCTGCACCAGATCATATCCCTGTTCCAGTTTTTCAATGAAACGAGGAACATCCTCAATGCTGTCCTTATTGTTTCCATCAATCGTGATCACGCCTTTATAACCTCTTTCAAGCGCCCACCAGATTCCCATACGAAGCTGAGCTCCCTGTTTGCCAAAATCCTGCTTTACAAGAAGCGTATTTACATCCAATGCCCTAAGTATGCTTTCCTTCGTGCTTCCATCTGTTGAACCGCCATCACAAATTACAATATCCGCAACTGAGGAAACATTATGCTTTTGAGCTCGAAACAATTCCTTTCGGATGCGCTCTCCTTCATTGATAATGGGAATCAAAACCACATAATCACTTGTCTTCTCTTTGTATTCGGTACACTCAAATTTAGGCACGCCTTCCTGCTTTTCATAGATTTTTTTCTCACATCCCATCACTTATGCAAACACCCTCCTGACATAATCCATTGCTTTTTCTAATACAGAAAGATCCTCTGTCCGCTTCATTTCGATCGAAACAAAGCCCTGATAACCACCTGCTGTCAGCAGTTCTTTTAACTCGCGATGCAGCATTCTTTCTTTAATTGGTTCCAATCCCGGCTCACTGATATGAACGTGCTGAATCAAATGAATGTTTCCAGAAAGCACCGAAACGTCTTCGTTATTCTCGATCATCGTTCCTGTATCAAGGTTTAAACGAAAGCCCGACGAATCAACCTTACGAATCAAACGAAGAGCTGATGCCGTATCATTGATATAATTTGTATGGTAGATTGGCGGATTCGCTTCCATTCCAATCACTGTATCATATTCTTCAGCATACGCTCCAATCCTTTGAAAAAAAGCTTCTGCCACTGCTTCATTCTCAGAAGCCGTTCGTTTCTCTTCATCTGCGCCATCTGGCATGTTTCGGTTTCGCGGGCAACCAAACACCAGATTTTTACAGCCAATTGCCGCTGCAAATTCAATCGCTGCTTTTGTATACACTTCGAGTGTCTGCCGTTCTTCGGCGGTTCCAAATAATTTTTCCTGCCGTCCAAACCAAATAGACTGCATAGATGGCACAACAAAACCATACGCATTCTTCAGCTGCTCACTCCATGTATGTGCTTCTTCATTCTTCTCATATGGAGCAGAAAACAGTCTGGTCGGGGCAATCTCCAGACCTGAAAAGCCATACTTTTTCATCAACGCATACACTTTTTCATCATCTGCGTCATTCCATCCAATATTTGAAATTGCAAGCTTCACACTCAGTTCCTCCTCTTTTCACTTCTGACGAACTGTTCTATTTCCTTCAGTACAGTCTCTTTCTCACAGATATATCCATTAGCTCCGCCAAACAACGTATCATATCTGGTTCTGTAATCGTAATCCACCGGAGCCGCCCCCAACTCATTTTGAAATTGCTCCCCTGTAAGAAAGTGATACAGTTCTCCCGCTGAGACAGGCTCCGTTGCCGGATGCCACACAGTAAGTCCTGCTTCCAGTGCCACCTGAATATCTGCCCATAACCGGCTCAAATTGTAAAACTGATACTTGCTTCTGCTGTCCGTAAAATTAACGGCAGAAAAACCCAGTTTCTGGAAACGTTCTTTTAATGAACTTCTATCATTTTCTGAAACATGTACCTTATAAAATCCATTCTCTTGAAGTTCATAAAACCGCGACAATTGCGGATCTTTGGCGGACAGTTCCTGAAATTTATCAGCTTTCAGCATGAATGGAATGACATTGATAAAATCATAAATAAAATTTTTCTTCAAATTTTTTCCAAATAGTCCCGGCAATCGAACAATCAATGCATCCGGACAATATTCGCGCACCCAAGTTTCCAATAAGTACCGATTGTATCCATACGGCAACAGCCCATCCGTATCGATTTGCGCGCTCTCGTCCATATTCTTTGGATTTTTGAAAACATCAATTGTGGAAATGAGTACCAGTCGTTTCGGATGAATTTTTCTAATATTTTCCATCGCTTCACTGACAAGTGCCCGATCCTTATCAGGTTCGCGATTTGCCAGATACTTTTCCGCCCGCAGACCTGCATAAATTAATAACTCTGGATTGGTTCCATATGCCGTCTCAATATTTTTGGAATTATACGTGTCAGCAAACGTTCCCTTCTCATAGAGATTGCTTCCCACAAAACCCGTATATCCAACAAGCGCTGCTTTTCCCATTCCATTCCTCCTGTTTCAAGCATTAGAAATTCTTATTTTTGATATTCAAAGTGAACTACCCATCACCTAAAGGTAATGGGCTTCTATTTAAGAAGTTTGATATTTGAGTTTCCACCTGA
>CAVJTU010000017.1:0-44525 GCA_963652495.1 uncultured Oscillospiraceae bacterium | reverse complement strand
TGAAGAAGGAAGAATTCGGAAAAAGTACTGGCAGGTCATATTGGATGGGACAGGTCTGTGCTCAAGTCGGAAAGAGCTGGATGGAAAAAGTCTGTATAAAGTATATAATAAGGGAGGGTAAATGTAGATATATGAGCTATAAAGGGTTCCTTCGGAAGCCGCAAGCGGCAAGCCCTTGACATCTCATATATCCACATTTAGTGGGTAAACAAGGGAGAAAGGCAGAGTTTATCCCCCCGGAATCCAACTTAAAAATCTCAAAATTTGTCTTGACAAAGGGGTTCACTTTAATTAAAAAGAACAATTAAAAAGTAACGATTAAAATTGAAATTGAAGGAGCTAGTGGGACAGCCACTGGCTCTTTTGTAGTTTAAGGCAGAAGTTTTTGCGTTTATCCTCCATTGTGTCCGACCTTTTTGTGTGGTATCATAGTCTTGCTGCTCTGAATAGTTATCTTGAGTTTACTTATAATGTATGGAGTCACAGCAACGGAGGAAAAGGATAGATGGAGAAGAGACAGACCTGTGATCTGGCAGGACTCTGGAGCTTTGCAATGGACAAAGAGGACAGAGGTTTTGCTGAGCGCTGGGAAAAAACAAGATTGCCGCAGACAATCACGCTGCCGGGATGCTTGCAGGCGCAGGGCTACGGCGATGAGATCAACACAGATACGCCGTGGGTTCAAAGTTTATATGATGCGTTGTGGTATCAGCGAGGCGAGTATGCGTATGCGCAGGAGAATGGTACGAAGGTGCCATTTTTAAGTCAGCCACCGCGCCATTATACAGGAAAGACATGGTATCAGAAAACGATCTTTGTGCCAGAGGAGGCAGATGGATTTGTCGGTCGGCTGACGCTTGAGTGCACAAAATGGAAGACAACGCTTTGGATTGATGGAGAATGCAAAGGCAGTATCACGAGCCTTTGTGCGCCGCATGTCTATGAAACGGGAGCATTGTCAGCAGGAGAGCATATCGTCACGATTTGCATTGACAATGGCTGGCAGCTGCCATATCGCCCGGATGGTCATGGAGTGTCCGACGCCCTTGGCGCGACATGGAATGGCGTAGCAGGAGCGATTACCTTAGAACTATTCAATCGTGTTTGGATTGAGCGTGTTCAGGTGAATGCACAGATGCCGAAGGTCACCGTACAGGTGCATCTGAAAAATGAGACGAGCCAAAGCCAAAGCTGCATCGTCCATGTACAGGACACTGTACGTACAGATATCTGTGCCGAGATGATTTGCACGCTCATGCCGGGAAGCCAGATCTGTGAGTTTACGCTGAATTACCCATCCAATATACCACTGTGGGATGAGTTTGACCAAAACTTACAGCACCTTACAGTAACCTTATCTGATGCAAGCGATGCATCGCAGGGCAAAAGCACAACCGTAACATTACCCACACAGTCACCATTGCAGCTCGAAGAAGTGATGTCACAGTCTCCAAAAGCAGTATTGCAGACCGAAGAAGTTACCTTTGGCTTTCGCAGGGCAGAGGTGAAAGACGGTCATTTTGTTATCAATGGGCGAAATACCTATCTTCGTGGAACACATTTTGGCGGCGATTATCCGTTAAGTGGCATTCCAGACTGCGACAGTGCATACTGGGACAAAATCATGAATACCGTGAAGACTTGGGGCATGAACTTTATCCGCTGTCATTCGTATTGTCCACCGGAGGCGGCATTTGCAGCGGCAGACCGTGCAGGTGTCTATTTGCAGATCGAGTGCGATATGTGGAATGTGTTTACACCGGATGCAGCGATGAATGATGTGTTGTGGGAAGAGACAAAACGCATTCTTGATGCCTTTGGCAATCATCCGTCTTTCCTTATGCTGTCACCGAGCAATGAGCCGGGCGGAGATTGGCTTGCACCGCTTACTGATTGGGTGGCAAAATGCCGCGCATATGATAGCAGACATCTCTATACCATTCAGTCCGGCTGGCCGTATCCGATGGAGCCGGACAAGATTACAGGAACGGATTATGTCTATTTTCATCGCTCCGGCTTTGGAATTCAGCCGGGTGGAACCATCCGTGGACCGCGTGGCTGGCATGGAGGCGATTACCGTGAATCCTTAAAGGGGATTTTTTATCCGGTCATCTGTCACGAGCTTGGTCAGTGGTGTGCATATCCGGATTATGATGTGATCGACAAATTTACAGGCTATTTGCAGCCGGGAAACTTTGAAATTTTTCGCGAGAGTGCACGTGCGCATGGTGTGCTTGGTCAGAATAAAGACTTTGTATACCATTCCGGACGCCAACAGGTTCGTATGTTGAAGGAAGATCTAGAGGCAAATCAGCGTACACCGCATATTTATGGATTTGAATTGCTTGATCTGCACGACTACCTGGGACAGGGCAGCGCACTTGTCGGTATCCTCGACCCATTCTGGGATTCAAAAGGCTACATTACGCCAAGTGAGTGGCGTCAATTTTGCGATGAAACCGTACTTCTTGCGCGTATCGAGTCCTATTGCATTGATCATGCGAAAAAAACTACGGTCAGCATCCCTATCGAAGTCAGTCATTTTGGACGTGAACCGTTACAGTCTGTTAGCATCCACTGGCAGCTTGAGCAGAAGTCTGGTACTCAGTATACATACGGGGAGCATGGCAAGACACTGACGCAGACTGGATTCCCGTTGCCTGTCCTTTCCGGAACACTTGAGCCGAAAGACTATGCATTAGAGAAAAATCAGTCTGCCGGCTGCATTTACTTAAATATAGAAGAGATAGAACCAAACTGTGCTTATACATTGCGTGTAAGCATGAAGGCAAATGAAAGGTTTGTACAAAACACATGGCCGTTGTGGCTGTTTGACAGCAGCAAGTCAAGTGAAGCTTCTATATCAGATAAGCCGGGCAAAGTTTCTATATTATTAGAAGAGTTAAACAAAAGTTCACCATCCGACAAGTTAAACACAGCCACCGACACACATGAAGTGTACATCACTTCAGATCGCTTTCGTGCAGAATCTCTTCTTGATGAAGGAAAGCGAGTACTGTTTGAACTGCCGTATGAGGATACCTCCTACGATTGCCCGCCTGTGCGCTTTAATCCATCATTCTGGAATTCGCAGATGGGACCGACCTGGGCACGCGGCATGGGCATGATCATTTTAAATGAGCATCTAGCATTTGCATCATTTCCAACAACAGCTGACGGCGGATGGCAGTGGCAGTCTCTAATCGAAAATGCAAGAGGACTTCGAGTCGAGAAATTAAATTGTGATTGCATTACAAACCTTGTTCAGCCAATCGACGAGTGGAACCGAAACGACAAGATGAGCCTTTTGTTTGAGTGTCGGATTGGAACTGGTCGTTTGATGATGACCTCCATGAATCTGGAACAGGATACCGCACAGGCCGCAGCCTTAAAGAGAAGTATTCTTTCTTATATGAAGAGTGATGCATTTGCACCGAATGGTCAGGCATCATGGGAACAAATATCATCGCTGTTTGAGATGAATAATATAATGAAGGAATTAGGCGCAGAGATAGTACCGGACGCTTTGGCACAAGCACATACAGATGAAGGAAGTGTATCTCGGCATTCAAATGGCAGTAATGCAGCGGATGATTCGTTATCTGCCTGCCTTGATGGAAATCCGCAGACCTTCATGCGACTGACGGGCGGTTATCCGTATTCCTTTATTATTCGGACACCTAAAAAGCATACTCTTTGTGGTATCCTCTACATGCCACGCCAGAATCATCGTGAGCATGAGGGAGAACTTCGCAGCTATCGCGTTGAGGCGTGGATAAATGATGCATGGAAACAGATTGTACAAGATCATCTACCCTCTTCCTATGAACCAAAGCGTATTGCCTTTCCGCAGGAAGTAGATACCGATTGCATCCGATTTACGGCACTTGATACCGTTACCGCACCGGGCAAGGGTCACTTTTGGGCGATGGAACCAGATGGCTGGTATCAAAAAGAGGCCGACCCGACTGTAAATCCAGGTTTTAAGGGACAACTGCCGCAGGATATTTTTTGCGCATCTGTGATCAACCTTCTTTTGGCAGAGAAAGAGGAGAGCAAAGTTTGGAAAGAGATGATCGAACAACGTGAATTAGCTCATTCAGAGGATAGCAAGAAGAATGGTAAGCAAACTGCAGAAGATTTGCAAGCTGTAACTTCTGAGAAGAGTGCAACCGCTGAAATTGATAATTGATCTTTACTGAATGAGGAAACATATTCCGTCACGTAATGGTGAACGACGAACACTTCACTGAGTTTTTGATAAACTTTCGGGCAGCATTTGTTCGCTAAATTTCTGGGTAACATTCATCCAATAACTTTCCGGGAGACCACTCCTCCCGGAAAGCAAAAAACAAAAAAAGAAAGAGAGGACCTCAACTATGGAATTTTCCAAGTATGGAATTACCACAAAACCGCAACTAATCTACCACAACCCACTCGCATCCGAATCCGACATTGACGGCTTTGTTCTTGAAGGAACTGCAAAGATATCTTTCCCAGAGGGCAAGCTTCGCATGGAAAACGGCTTAAGTGCCGCACAGGGGCAGAAAGCGAACTATGTATTATGGTGTCCGCAGGACTTCCCGTCCAATGTCTACATTGAATGGGAGTTTCAGCCATTAAAGGAGCCGGGACTTGCCATTCTTTTCTTTTCTGCAAAGGGCAGAAATGGAGAAGACCTCTTTGATGCATCCCTTCAGCCAAGAACAGGAGAGTATCCACTGTACCATCACGGTGACATCAATGCCTTCCACGTATCCTACTTCAGAAGAAAGGAGCCGGATGAGAGAAGCTTCCACACATGCAACTTACGAAAAAGCTACGGCTTTTATCTGGTAACGCAGGGTGCAGACCCAATTCCGGACGTGGCAGATGTGTCTGCACCGTACAAGCTTGGTCTGTTAAAATATGAAGATCAGGTGCGCTTCTTTGTCAACGAACTAGAAGTATTTTGTTACATCGACGATGGTGTGACATACGGACCACGTCTTGAAGGCGGAAAAATCGGTTTTCGTCAGCTTGCACCTATGATCGGAGAATACTCAGAACTTAAGGTTTTCGGTTTTTGATTTTAAATTACAGTTCACAGAACGCCCATTCGCAAAACCGCACGTTCCGTGCGTCGCTGCAAAACGCGAACAAAGTCCGCGTGCAGCTTTGTTTTGTTCATTGACGGGCGTTCACTTCATTCTGCTGATTTGCCAAATCTTCATGCAAGCATGAGATTTTTACAAATCTAGCAGAATGCGTGAACTGTAGCACAAAATGGTTGAATTTGCTACGAACTAAAAATAAATTGAATAGACATGCAAATTTTGTTTGTTCTAGCTAATGACAAATGATAATTTTTTAACAAAAAAATAAAAAATATTAAAATTTTTGAAACAAAAAGCAAAAAAACTATTGAAAAAACAAGCAAATTATTATATAATATCGACAACAAAAAAATCCAGCCGAGTGAGTTGATTGCTTCTTTTTTTTAGAATGGAGAAGAAAATTCAGCAGGAAAATATGCAGAAATGCGCATGAGTGTGGAGAATGAACGATCCGAAACGTTTGTTTTCGCATTTCTGCGTTTCTGGATTTTTATCCACAAAGCGGGAGATACGAAAAAAGGAAGGAGAAAAATCATGGGTAAGAAAAATAACACGACAGCCTATCAGCATAAGAAGACACCGCTGATTACAGATATGAAGCGTCATAAGTGGCTGTACCTGATGGTTCTTCCGGGTGTTATCTGGATGATCATTTTCTGTTATCTGCCTATGGGCGGCCTGGTAATGGCATTCCAGAATTACAAGTTACGTATTCGTGGTCATTCAGGCATCTTTTCCAGTTTTATCTACAGTGAGTTTGTAGGACTGGATAATTTCAAAGAGTTCTTTACAAGTAAAACAGTCAGCTTCTGGACGCTGTTCCGGAATACATTGTCTATCTCTTTATTGAGTTTGGCACTGTTCTTCCCGGCTCCGATCATTCTTTCTCTGATGCTGAATGAATTAAAGAGTATGGCATTTAAGCGAGTTTCACAGACGCTTATCTATATTCCGCATTTCGTATCTTTGGTTATTGTTGCTTCTTTGACACAGCAGCTGTTTAACTCCAACGATGGTGTTGTGTATCAGCTGTTTAAAATGTTCATGGGCGATGCAGCACCGAAGGTTTTGACAGACCCGAAGTTCTTTAACCAGTTGATTGTAGGCCAGAGCATTTGGAAGGAGACAGGATATGGTACTATCATTTTCCTGGCAGCACTTTCCGGTGTCGATATGCAGCTGTATGAGGCAGCCCGCGTAGATGGTGCAGGCAGATGGAGACTGATGTGGCACATCACACTTCCGGCGATCCGTGGTACCGTTGTTATCATGTTGATCATGAAGTGCGGAAGTATCTTAAATACAGGTTTCGAGCAGATCTACCTGATGAAGAACGACCTGAATGCTTCCAGAGCACAGGTATTTGATACCTACATTTATGAGAGAGGTATCGTAAGCGGTCAGTATTCTGTATCAGCAGCAGCCGGACTCTTCAAGTCCATTGTCAGCTTGATTCTTGTATTGAGTGCAAATAAGGTTGCAAAGCTCTGTGGCGAGAGCGGATTCTATTAAGGAGGCAAAAGCGATGGCTAACAATATTTCAAGAGCAAACAAGATTAAGCGGTCGCCGGGTGATGCATGTGTACAGGTTATTTTGTATGTGATTGTAGCACTTTTTGCCATAGCAACCGTTATCCCGTTTTTATATGTATTAGCTGGTTCCTTCGCAACAGAGACAGAGCTTACTGAGAAGTCATTTTTCCTGTTCCCGACAGTAATCTCTACCAACGCATATACTTACATTGTAAGAGATGGTTCTATCTTCAAGGGTCTTGCGAACTCACTTCTGGTAACAGCAGTCGGTACTTTTATCAACATGCTTATGAGTACGACACTTGCATATCCTTTGGCACGTTCCGACTTCCGTTGGAGAAACGGTATCACCAACATGGTTATCGTTACGATGCTGTTCGGCGGTGGTATGGTGCCAAGCTATATCTTAGTTGTAAATATTCTTCATCTTCGTAATACATATTGGGCGCTGTGGCTGCCGGGTGCAATCAATGCGTTCAACATGATTATTATCAAGAACTACTTCCAGGGTCTTCCGAAGGAACTTGAGGAGGCATCTCATATTGATGGTGCATCCGATATGACGATCTTTATTAAGGTTGTTCTTCCTCTTTCCAAACCGGTTTTGGCTTCCGTAGGTTTGTTCTACGCAGTAGGACACTGGAACTCTTATTTTAACTGCCTGTTGTATATTGATAATGTAAATATGAAGGTTGTACAGCAGGTTCTGCGCGAGATCATGCAGCAGGCTCAGCAGGCAGAAACCGATGAACTTATGGACTGGGGTTCCAATGGTGCTCCGCCGTCTAAGGCAGTTCGTATGGCTTCTACCGTAGTCGCAACTGTTCCGATCCTTTGTGTATACCCATTCATCCAGAAGTTCTTTACTCAGGGTGTTATGGTAGGTGCAGTTAAGGGTTAATAAAATGATACCAGGGTCAAAAGGTCAGAAAGCCGATGCAAACTTGCTTGCAAAATGCATTTTGACCCCAACATCATGAAATTAAATGATAATGAGCACGGTTTTTCCGTAAATCATATTTCATAGTAAATTTATATCTAGGAGGGTGTATAAATGAATAAGAAATTTGTAGCAGCCGGTATGGCAGCAGCTATGGCAGCAACTATGCTTCCGTCCATGGCATTCGCAGATGAGAATCCAACAGTCACATTGCTTGTACCAGAGTACAATGCAGGAAAGAGCTTAAAGAACAATGGTTCTGATGAAGTTATCCAGAAGGTAGAAGATTATACCGGAATCAACTTCGAGATTAAGTGGGGAGATAACGGTGCTTACGATCAGGTTCTTGGAACTACATTGATGGACTTTGATAACATGCCAATGATTCTTACCTGTACTGGTTCTATGAACGGTACTATCGTATCTGCAGCTGAGGAAGGCGCATTCTGGGATCTGACCGAGTACTTGAACGACAGCGAGAAGTTCCCGAATCTGTCTCAGGCAAACAAGGATACCTTAAAGGGTCTGACTGTAAACGGAGAGATTATCGGTATTCCGCGTGTTCGTGAGCTTGGACGTAATGGTATTTCTTATCGTCAGGACTGGGCTGACAAGTTAGGCCTTGACACTCCGGAGACCATTGATGATGTTTACAACATGCTGTATCAGTTCACCTATGGCGATCCGGATGGAAACGGTGTAGATGATACCTACGGTATGGAAATGACAAAGTACACAGGACCGTTCGATATTGTTCAGACCTGGTTTGGCTGCGGCAATGGCTGGGTAGAGCAGGATGGAAAGTTAGTTCCGGTACATCAGACTGCTGAGTACAAGGAAGCAATTGACTGGTTAAAGAAGGTTTACGATGATGGTTTAATGACTCCTGACTGGGTAACTATCGACTCCTCTGAGTGGTCTAATGGCTGCAAGAAGGGTGAAGCTGGTGTTTATATCGACGTTATGGATGGTGGCCGTCGTATTTGGGACTACTTCGTAAATAACGAAGTTGCGTCTGTTTCCAATCCGAATGAGTATGCATCTATGAACCTGTTAGGTGTTATCAACAACACTACTCTGGCTACTTCCGGTTACAATGGTTACTATGTAATCACCAAGGATGGCGCTCAGACTGAGGAAGATGTTGTTAATGCTCTTACCTTCCTGGATAAGCTGAATGATTATGATATGTTGATTCTGGCTGATTATGGTCTTGAAGGTGTCAGCTACAACGTAAATGATGAGGGTCTTATCGAGACGATTCAGATGGAGAGCAGCGAGGCTCCACAGCTTGGTCTGAATCAGATGGTTGCTTACATTCCTGGATATACAGAAGATAAGCCTGTTAAGTTAACAGAGAGAGATGTCGCTCTGAATGAGTGCTATGAGCAGAGAACACGTCCGGTAGCAGTTACCAACCCGGCACTTGGTTATCTGGCAACATCTTCAACCTACTCCAAGTATGGTTCTGACCTTGATAACATTCTGTCTGAGGCAAGAACACAGTACATCTGTGGCGTTATTGATGAGCAGGGGCTGCAGGATGCTTGGGATGACTGGGCTAACAAGGGTGGAAATGATCTGATTGCTGAGATCAACGAGATGTACGCAGCGGATCAGGAGACCGCTGTTGCTGACGAGAACACCGAGGCTGATACTGAGGCAGCTACCGAGGAAGTTGCTACTGAGGAAGCTGCTACCGAGGAAGTTGCTACTGAGGAAGCTTCCAGCCAGGCTGAATAATTGAACACCATAATAAAATAAAAACCGTCAATGGTGTGATACCAAAGCGGTACTGGGAGGCACCTGGTTTCGGCCGGGTGCCTCCTCTTTGTTTTTTGGTAATTATTCAAAGCCTCGCAGAGACGATTTGGCAGGTGGGGGTCTGAATAGTTACGTTCTGGTGAAGAAACGTCTCACAAATAGCAAGAAAGCAAAGCATATGTGAGAATGGGTGAGAAGAACAGAAAATGAGTCAAAAAAAACATGGAGGACAGAAAGACGATGGAAACGACAAATCAGAAAGTACCGGAAATGGCACTTCATCTGATGAACAATAGAAAAGCATATGGTTATACGACATGGGGCTGCATGTGGGAAAAGGGTGCTGTACAAAAGGATTTTTCTTTTCCTGTATATGCACAGAACCGCGCAGAGGACTGTAAACCAAACGTTTCACAAAATTGCACACAGGAAACTGTTGTGCCGTCTCAGGTGCGAGTGACTGCATATTGGCCGGATGGCTCTGTAAAGTGGACGGCTCATACTGCAGACAGCAGTATGATAAAAGATACATGCAGAGTTGCTGCAGAGAGTAAAAAGGTTGCCGGTGGGCATTCTGTTTGCGTGGGTGAAATCGGCAAAAAGGATCGTCATTCATCCCTTTGTGTAACGCAGGAAACGGATGCATATCGTATCGATGCAGGCTGCATCAAGGCCATTGTGCCAAAGAGCGGAACAAAGATTTTGCGTGAAGTAAGTATAAATGGCTGCACGCAGGTGACAGACGCAGAACTGGTGCTGCAGCTTGAGGAGCGAAGCTTTGAAAATGGTATACAGATTCAAAAGATCGTGCCGTATACAGGTGAGATCGAGTCTGTGACAGTCGAGGAGATCGGCACGGTTCGAGTAACCTTTTGTTTGCGGGGAACTCATGTAAGCCATGTGAATGACCGACGCGTGATGCCATTTGTCATCCGTGAGACAATTTATTTAGACAGTCCGAAGATTGACTTTGAACATACTTTTTTGTTTGATGGCGATGAGAAGAAGGATTTTCTAAAGGGACTGGGCGTGCGTTTCCATCGTCCGATGCATGGTGCGCTTTACAATCGTCATATCCGTTTTGGCACCGATCACGGCAGCTTCCACGAGGAGATGGTGGAGCTTCTCAGCTGGCGTCCGAGGATTGCACCGGCGATCTACGATGCACAGACAAAGGGCGAGATGCTGAATCTTGATGCAGCAAACGATGAGGCGGCAGCTGCTGCGATCCAGGCATCAAAGCAGATGCCAATCTGGAGCCGCTACGTGCTTTGCCAGGATAGTGCAACTCATTTCTCTATCAAAAAGAAAATCAAAAATCCGGAGTGCTGCTATATCGAGGGACTTCACGGCACGAGAGCGCCGGGCAGCATAAACATTGCGGATGAGAGCGGAAATTTTTCTCTTTCTTCAAAGGATTTCTGGCAGAAATATCCGTCTGCAGTTGAGGCAGGCGATCTTGATCAGGACAATGCTGAAGTGATTTTCTGGCTCTGGTGTCCGCAAGTCGAGGCAATGGATTTTCGCCACTATGCCGATCAGGGCTATTCGCAGACCTACTACGAGGGTTTTGATGTAGTCGGAGCAACACCGCTTGGCATTGCAAATACAAACAATTTCTCCATTGCGCTTTCGGATAAGGCAGTGTCGGATGGTGAAGCCTTAGAACACTTTGCAGACAGCGTGCAAAAGCCGCCGGTTTATATTGCAGAGCCAGCTTTTTATGCGAAGATGCAGGCATTTGGCGAGTGGAGCCTTCCGTCTGAAAAGACTGAGGTGGAGCATTTTTTAGAGGAACAGCTGGACAAAGCCTTCGATTTTTATAAAAATGAAGTAGAAGTGCGCAGCTGGTATGGTATGTTTAATTATGGCGATATCATGCATACATACGATCCGTTCCGCCACAGCTGGCGTTACGATATGGGCGGCTACGCATGGCAGAACACGGAGCTTGTGCCGACGCTGTGGCTGTGGCTGGCATTTATGAGAAGCGGCAGGGAAGATATCTTTACGATGGCAGAGGCGATGAGCCGTCACTGCTCTGAGGTCGATATCTATCATTTCGGCCCGCTGAAAGGACTTGGTTCACGCCATAACGTGCGTCACTGGGGCTGCTCCTGCAAGGAGGCGCGTATCGCGATGGCAGGTCATCATCGTTTCTACTACTACCTGACAGGCGATCTTCGTCTGCAAGATGTGTTCGATGATGTAAAGGATGCCGACGATGCAATGCTTGAGATGGATCCGCTTCGCTTCTTCTTTGATAAGGATAAGATGCATGCGCCGTCTCACGTTCGTTCCGGCCCGGACTGGTCCAGCTTTTGCTCGGACTGGATGACGCAGTGGGAACGCTTTAACGATGGCAATTATAAAAATAAAATTCAAATCGGAATCGATGATTTGAAGGCATTGCCGCTTCGTCTGACATCAGGCCCCGATTTTGAGTATGATCCAAAGGACAGTCATCTTCGTTACATCGGAGAGCGTACCAACGGAGGAAGTCATCTTCAGGTGTGCATGGGTGCAATTCAGGTGTGGATTGAAATTGCAGATCTGCTCGGTGATGAAGAGTGGAAGGATATGCTTGCACAGCACGGCCGTTTCTATTATCTGCCGCGGGAAAAGCAGCTTGAGGAGTCACATGGCTTGATCGGAGATCGCCAATTTACATTGCCATTTATGGCATCGGGACTCGCCGCATACGGCGCAGATCGTCTGCATGATAAGGAATTGGCACAGACCACATGGAAGATTCTTATTCATGCGCTTTGCATGCACAATAATACAGAAGGATTTTGTGCGCATGACATTGCGAATGTCGGAAACAAAGAAGTGCTTCATGAGATTCCGTGGATTAGCACAAACTTTACCTCACAGTGGTGCTTAAATGTCATCACAGCACTTCGCTATATCCGTGAGGAGCTGCCAAAGACGATGGAAGAGTTGGAAAAACTTCTGGCAGGGCTTGATGAGAGCGGGTTCCACAAAGCATAAATTGGTTTTACGAAACGCCCACTCGGCGATAGCTGCTAGGGGCTAGTTTACGAAAAGCGGTTCGACGATTGTTTTGTCGACGGGCCCAATTCCGCGGGTCCCCACTACATGTTTTTTACGTAAGTATATTTTGACAACGGGCCCGCTGCAACGTCCCGTCTCGTAAAAGCAACTCGTCTCACCGCTAATTTCGGTTACGATATAGCAGCTTCGCCTCGGGCGTTGTCAGAGAAAAGGAGAAACAAATGTGTATCGGAAAAGGAATTTATTTCCACTATGGATGGAAGTTTCTGCTTGCAGATGCCTTCCCATTAAAGGACGCGCTTGAAAAATGGCGCGATGCAGAAGGTCATTTCTTCTATGAAACAGCATACAAGGAGGAAAAATGGGAGGAGGTAACGCTTCCTCATACCTTTAATGACGGCGATTTGTTTCGTGACCGCATTCAGGATGCAGGGAGTGGCCAGAAGCGAACGATGGCATTTTACCGAAAGTGGTTTTTTGTGCCGAAAAATCGTGAGGGACAGAAGGTACTTATCCAGTTTGAGAAGGTGCGCCAGACCTGTTATCTGTATGTAAATGGCACATTGGCGGGCTATCATGAGAATGGTGTAGCACCGTTTGGCTTTGATCTGACTCCATATATTCGATTTGGCGAGGAAAATCTGATTGCCATTGCAACAGACAACACGACAACGAGAAACATTCCATTTTGCATTGCAGAGACACCGAACGCAAAGGACGTGGAGCCGGGCAGCTACTTACAGTCACAGGATGAGACGGTACCGGCAGAGCAGGAGGGCGTGGGCTTTTTCTGGAACTGCAATGACTTTAACCCATCGGTCGGCGGATTGACAAGTCCGGTTCGTCTGTATTATAAGCCGCAGGTTTATCTGACGCTGCCGCTGTACAGCAATCTTCTGACAAAGGGCTGCTATGTATATGGCAGTGATTATAAGATTGAAGCAGGCAGGGATAAAAACGGCATGGAGCTTTCCGGAAGTGCAAAAGCCTTTGTTGAGGCAGAGGTGCGAAATGAGACAGGAAAGAATGTTTTTGCATGGATTTCGGTTGATGTGCTGCGTCATGACGGCACGAAGGCATTTTCTTTCCAGTCAAAACCACAGGAAATAGCATCCTGGGGTACAGAAACCTCTCCTCTTAGCATCGTGCCGACGGATGCCTACAAGAAGGATGCGAATGGTCACTATGTTCCGTCAGCCGAAGATGAGGTTTCCCCGACACGAATCGACTCTGAGCATGTCACCATGATAACGGCGCAGTCTGGGCGTGAGGGACTCCGATTGTGGAGCATTGACGATCCCTATCTGTACCGCATTGCTGTGCGCCTGTATACAAAGGATTGTACAGTCGGCGGCTGCAAAACGGATGCTTGTGAAGGTGCAAGGAAAGCTGGTACGAATAAAGCTTGCATGACACAAGAGGGTGCAGCAGAAGAGAACGATGACAGTATCTGCCTTGATGAGCAGGAGATTGAGACTGGTTTTTGCAAAATCGGTTATGACAAAGATCAGGGCGTAATGATAAACGATGCGCCGGTATGGCTGCGAGGCTACGCACAGAGAGCGGCAAATGAGTGGGCTGCGATCGGCATTGCACCGGAATGGCTAAAGGACGAGGATGCAAGATGGATCAAGGAGAGCAATGCAAATCATATCCGCTGGATGCATGTAGCCGCTTCGCCGTCTGAGATTCGCGCACTTGACCGTCAGGGAATCATTTGCACACAGCCGGCAGGCGACAAGGAAAAAGAAAACTTTGGCAGACAGTGGGATCAGCGAGTGGAGCTGATGCGCGATGTGATTATTGCATTTCGCAATCATCCGTCCATCGTCTTCTGGGAGGTCGGAAACAATTCCATTGGAAAAGAACATATGCGCGAGATGCGTCTGCTTAAGCAGGCACTTGACCCGTCACGCGGCCGTTTTATGGGCTGCCGTACCATCAACACAGAGGAAGTATTAGCGGAGTCTGAGTATGTCGGAACGATGCTAAACCGTCATGCAGCACGCTTCTTAGCCGAACATGGGCCGATCACGGAGACAGAGTATGCCAGAGAGGAAGCACCGAGACGAATCTGGGACGATTTTACACCGCCTGATTTTGATTATAAAAATAAGTGGCTTGGCAAGGGCGGCAGAAAGCAGCCGGGCGGCGATTTCTATGATCTGACATCCGAGGATCTGGCACTTGCAACCGCAAAGGGTTACAGCGAGTTTTTCAATGACCGCATCGGCGGCGCATCGCACCATGACTGGTATAGCGCATGTGCGGCACTTTGCTGGACGGATTCCGCACAGCACGGACGGCAGGCATATTCGGAAAATGCACGTATGAGCGGTCGTGTGGATGCGGCGCGAAACAAAAAGCAAAGCTTCGATGTATTTCGGGTTATGCAGTCTAAGGATCCGGCAGTGAAAATTGTCGGTCACTGGAATTATCCGCCGCAGGATGGAACAAATTATCGCTGCGAAAAAAAGGCTTTTGACGGCAATTTCTGGATGCCGACAGGCGAGTACGGATATCGCGATCCAAAGCACAAGACTGTTTATGTAATCGCAAGTGACCCGGTCGCAAAGGTTGAACTGTATGTAAACGAGAAAATGGTTGGCAGCTGCGACACACCGCAGGATACCTTTGTATTTGCAATTCCAAATGTGGATATCACAAATCAGGGAAAGGTGACAGCGATTGCTTATGATTATGATGGAAAGCAGGTGGCCTTAGATACCATCGAGACAGCAGGAGAACCGGCAAAGCTCGAATTGGCTGTAAAGACATCTCCAAATGGACTGCTTGCCGATGGCGCAGATATTGCTTATCTGGATATTCGAGTAACCGATGACGAAGGACGTATCTGCCCGCTGTGCGATGCGCGAATTGACTTTGTATTAGAGGGCGAAGGGATCTTCCTCGGAGGCTACAACAGCGGCCGCTTCAATGACCCAAATAAGCAGGACAACGTCATTCACGAAAATTTCCTGTACGCAGAGTGCGGCTATAACCGTGCATTTTTAAGAAGTACAAGGAAGGCAGGAGCCATTCGCGTGACGGCCACGATGGAGGGATTGCCGCCGGTAAGTGTCGAGCTGAAATCCGTCCCGGTAGTACTTGAGGATGAGGCACTTAAAGAATTGAATGTATCCTATCCAAATCTTGGCGATACCATTGCGCCGAATAATCAGGATTATCCGGCAGTAATAGCAGCGGATCTTGCAAAATATGTGCCGGAGACAGAGCAATATTGCAAGATTCTCTGGAATGGACAGGAGCCGGATACGAGAGGGGTGCGCACTGTCAACAAAAACGGAAGTATCTGGGGTGCCGTCATTTGCATCTTGGAGCGCATGAAGGGTGAACTGGGCGATGCGTTTGACTATGAATACGACCCGAAGGAAGAATGCCTGACGCTGACAAGCGGCGGTCATACCATCATTGCGCAGACGCATCAGACGCATCTTCTTGTCGATGGCAGGGAAAATCTGATGGACGGTGAGCCATATGTTTCCGAGAGCCGCCAGTTTGTTATGGAAGTGAACGCAATTATTACATATATCGAAGGCGTCACCGCGTACTATGACGACAAGGTGAATGTGTTCCGCGTGGAGCGCATCCGCTAGTTTTACGAAAAGCCCCGGCGGCGAAGGCTAGTTTACGAAAGCGGTTCGACGATTGTTTTGTCGACGGGCCCAATTCCGCGGGTCCCCACTACATGTTTTTTACGTAAGTGTATTTTGACAACGGGCCCGCTTCAACGTCCCGTCTCGTAAAAGCAACTCGTCTCACCGCTGGTTTAAGTTACGCTTCGCCTTGGGGCTTTGCCAGATGTAACGAGCATTTATAAACAATAGAAAGGAAAAATAACTATGACACAGAAATTTCACGACCTAGTAGCAGGCGCACGTTCCTACCGCCGCTTTGACCAGAGTAAAAAAATAACCATGCAGGAACTGGAAGAGTTAGCAGAATTAGGACGCATTACGCCATGCGGCGGGAATCGCCAGTACATCCGCTTTGCACTGAGTACAGATGAGAAGACAAATGCAAAGATCTATGAGAATCTTTCATGGGCAGGCTATTTAAGCGACTGGGATGGTCCGGCAGAAGGAGAACGTCCAACCGGATATATCTTTATTTTGCGTGATCTTGAGATGCAAAAAAACATCACCGTGGATGAAGGAATTGCGGCGCAGACCATTTTCCTTGGCGCAAGAGAAATGGGCTACGGCGGCTGCATGTTAATGAACATCAAACGCCAGCCGCTTATGGAAATTCTTGGACTAGATCCGGAAAAATATGCCATCACTATGGTGATCGCACTTGGCGTTCCGGTAGAGACTGTAAAGCTGGTTGATATGAAAAACGGTGATATCAAATATTATCGCGACGAGAATCAGGTTCACTATGTTCCAAAGAGAAGCCTGAAGGATATAATTGTAAAAGAATTGTAATTGTTCCAGTTCACGGCTTTTCGTGACCTAGCCGTGAACTGAAACTTAGAAATTTCTGATAAAATGGAGCGCAAAAAAATGGAAAAATTTACACTTTACTTAGCAGGAGATTCCACCGTACAGAGCTACCGCACCCCAGTAAAGCCAATCACCGGCTGGGGTCAGATGCTGCACACCTATTTTAAGGAGACTGCACCAAAGATGGATCAGGACGGCTGCGACTGGATGGGATGCGGACAAAAGAGTGCTTCTGATTTTGAGCAGTCTATCCGCTACGAGACAGACGGTATGTATATCGACAACCGTGCAATGGCAGGAAGAAGCAGCAGAAGCTACTTCGATGAGGGCCGACTCGACGATTTAAAGAAAGCAATCAAGCCGGGTGACTATCTTTTCATGCAGTTTGCGCATAACGACGCAAACAAAGAAAAAGAGGAACGCTATGTCACTCCTGAGCAATACGAAGAATATCTGCTTCGCTATGTCAATGCGGCAAAAGAGCGCGGCGTACAGCCTGTTCTCGTAACTGCTATTGCAATGAGAAGCTGCAACGATACGCCGGACGGCAGGTTTTGCATAAGCTTTCCTGAATATCGTGAAAAGATGCTTGAGATGGGAGAAAAGTATGATCTTCCGGTACTCGATCTGGGAAATGCAACCGCAGATTATCTGAATACTGTAGGCGATGATGGCTCCAAGAAGCTGTTTATGTGGTTGGAAAAAGGTGCATACGAGGGCTATCCGGATGGAAAGCAGGACAATGCGCATTTGCAGCAGGCAGGCGCGAAAGCATTTGCAGGATTGCTTGCCGATCTGATTCGTTCGTATGACCGCGATGATAAGCTGGACAAGGTAAAAGCGCAGCTGGCATAGATTTTACGAAGACGAAGCGACGGGGGTTCACGAGATAAACGTCTGTAAGATGGTCGACTGGAAAGCGAATCAGTTAGACTTGCCGACAGAATCCGTCCGCCGTGCGTTTGAACCGAATCAAGCAACGAAGCGGATTGCGAATGTCCGCTTTGACTAAAGAAAAGGAGATAATTATGAAAGCGACAGTAAAGCGGGTCTTAAATGACTGCGCAGAAATAGTATGGGAACCGGCAGAGGGTGCCGAAACCTATCATGTTTACTGGGCCGATAAAGACATTCCGACCATGAAGTATCAGCTGGTGGGCGATACAAAGGAGTGCAGCTTTGTCTTAAAAAAGGCAACGCATGTGCCGCATTATATAAAAGTAGCCGCCGTAAAAGACGGAAAAGAGTATGAGATGAGCAATCTTGTGGAGACACCTCTTAAGGCTGTTTTCCATGAGCAGCTTGAAAAGTTAAACAGAGGTCTGATTGCCGTTAAGAGAGACGATGGCATATATGTTGGCTGGCGTATGTTTCTTGATGAGGTGCGCGGCTACAGCGATACCGGTCTGACAGGTGCCGATTATGCGGTATACCGCGGTACCGACAGGATTGCAGTCGTTACAGACAGCACAAACTATCTGGATACCGATGGAACCATGCAGGACACCTATTGTGTGGCACCGATTCTGGATGGCAAAGAAGGTGCGTGCTGCGAGGCAGTCTCCGTGTGGGAACACAATTACATTGACATTCCGATGCATAAGCCGGCAGATGGTCGTTCTCCGAAGGGTGAGATGTTCCCGGATGGTCAGCCCTACACCTACAGCGCAAACGATATGAGTATCGGCGATGTGGACGGTGACGGCGAGTTGGAATATATCGTAAAGTGGGATCCATCGAATGCACATGATGTTTCCCACCGCGGCTATACCGGAAATTGCTACATTGACTGCTATCGACTGGACGGCACATTGTTGTGGCGTGTGGACATGGGAAAGAATATCCGCGCCGGTGCGCATTATACGCAATTTATGGTATATGATTTTGATGGTGACGGCAAGGCTGAAATGTGTGTTAAGACGGCACCAGGCACGAAGGTGACACGCTTTGCAGCGGACGGCACCGCGACAGAGGAGCATATTACACTTCCAGAGCGCGATGTAAAGAATGGCATCACACATGATGATAACTATGTATGCACAGCAGAAAGCTACAAGGAACATCTTGTAAAAACATTTATGGACTGGAGCAGTCATCCAGAGGTGGTATCCGGCCGCTGGCCTGCTACACTCGAAGAGTGCTTTGGCATTGCGGTCAAGTACAGCTATCCGCTTAGCCGAGAGGATGCAGAAGAGCTTGTTTCTTACTTTATCTATGAGTTTGCTCCGGCAAGAAGCGACAAAAATCATCTTGAGGCATTTGAGGGCTTCATCTATGAGGGGCCGGAATATCTGACGATGTTTGACGGTGAGGGAAATGAGCTTGAGACAATTGATTTTCCGGTGCCAAGAGGTGATGATGGTCTGATGTGGGGCGATTATGCGATGCGAAGAATCGAGCCGTGCAACCGTGTGGATCGTTTTCTTTCCGGAGTTGCCTATCTTGACGGTGAACATCCATCTGTAATCATATGCAGAGGCTACTATACCAGAAGCACCGTGACGGCTTATGATTTTAAGGAAGGTCATTTTGCAAAGCGATTTGCAGTGGATTCCGGTCATGTGCCGATGAACAATCCATTTAATGACAATGCACACGAAAAAGAAGGATTAGATCCAGTATGGGGCAAGCTTGCCGGACAGGGCGATCACAGTCTTTCCGTAGCGGATGTGGACGGTGATGGCTATCAGGAGATCATTTACGGTGCAGCCGTGATTGATCAGGACGGAAGCCTTCTGTATTCAAGCTACGATCATCTGCCGGATGGACGTCTGGCAAAGCTTGGTCATGGCGATGCAATGCATGTAGCCAGAATCAATCCGAATCTGCCGGGATTTCAGATTTTTAATGTATTCGAGGGCGCAAAGGCGGCACCTTATGGCTATGCGCTTCGTGATGCGCTCACCGGAAAGGTATTCTTTGGCGAATATGCGGAAGAAGATCTGGGCCGCTGCATGATCGGAGATGTGGTTCCGGGTGTGCGCGGACTTCAGGTATGGGTAAAGGATACGTTTGACTGCAACGGAAACAAGCTGGACGTGAAACTTCTTGGAACGAATGCAAATATCCACTGGGCTGCTGACATGACCACGCAGATCATCGACGGCGTGGACTACATGGCGAATAGAAAGCAGACAGGTATCATTAACGATAATACCCACGGTATTATGCTTGACCCGCAGGGTACTCTCACAAACAATGGCACCAAAGGAAATCCGTGTCTCGTTGCGGATATTTTCGGTGATCACCGTGACGAGATTATTCTTCGTCTTGAGGACAGCAGTGCGGTGCGCATTTACACCAATACAGATTTGTCCGCGCATAAGTTGTTTACGCTGCTGCATGACATTCAGTACCGTGTCGGTGTGGCATGGCAGAATAACTGCTACAATCAGCCGTGCTATACGAAGTTTTATCTGGCAAGCGATATGGAGTGGAAGTATGTGCTGCCGGCGCTGGCATCGACGGTGACTGCCCGGTAGTTTTCCGGGGAAATCCTCGGATCCCACTACATAAGAACGTCTCTCGGAAGAGTATATCTTTTGAGAGGCGTTTTTCTTGACTTTGCAAAAAAAATGGGTATAATAGTAGCCAAGAAACAAAGAAACCAAGCAACAAGGAATAGATATCCGTATTTTTGTATAGAATAGTAAGGAGGTAACATATGCCTACAGCTGTATTGGAAAGAGGAAGTAGAAAAGTGGATAGAAAAGTTCTTAGTATCTCTTCAAAGAGACAGATTACAATTCCACAAAAATTTTATCAGACATTAGGATTTGGAAATGAAGCAGAATGTATTGTTCATGGGAATGAACTTATAATTCGTCCGGTGAAAACTGTTTCTGGTGGTGAATTTGCAGAACAGATTCTTGCAGAGTTAATTGATGAGGGACTATCGGGAGAAGCTTTACTCTCTAAATTTAAAGAACGTCAAGCTCAAATTAGACCGGCTGCGGAGGCTATGCTTCGTAATGCGGAAGAAATCGCAAATGGAAATGCGCCATTTGAAACGTATGAAGATGTTTTCGGATCGGAGGATGAGTAATGCTGTCAGTGCGATTTGAACCTCCAGCAGCAAAATATATCAAAAAGCTGAAGGATAAAAAATTAAAAACGTTGTATCGGGACGCGATTGATAAAATCTGTAATGACTATACAATAGGAGAGGCGAAAACCGGCGATCTGAGTGGATTTTATGGATATGACATTTATTATAATAAGACAAACTATGAATTGGCATATACGATTGAACGAGTTGGAGAAGAACTGGTAGTTGTAGTTATGGCAGGAACAAGAGAAAATTTTTATGATCAGTTGAAGCGTTACATAAAAGGGTAGATATATAAGTAGATTGGACAGCAAAAAACCTCTCGGAAGAAAGATTCTCCCGGGAGGTTTTTAAATACTGTAGACGATAAAAAACGAATATGCAGTTAAAAACGTGATTACTCTAAAACGAGCAGCAGAGCCATCTTAAACTTGCCCTGAGCGGTAACGCTGTGCAGACCATTCTTATCAAAACGGAAATTCTCGCCTGCGGACAGCGTATAATCCTTGCCCTCATAACCGATAGTAGCCCTTCCTTCGAGTGCAAAGATAATTGCGTTGCCCGGTGCACGATGTGGTGTCAGACCAGTTCCCTCGTCGAATGCCATCAGCACAAACTTCATGGTGCTGTTGCTTACAACGTCAAGATTTGCAATGCTTCCCTCCTCGTAAGAGATTAAGTCCTTAAGCTTCATTACTTCGCCGGATTTTACAATACTGTTCATAGTTGTCTCCTTCTTTAGAATAATTTCTGTGTAAACGGTTCCGGCAGCAGCTTCCACACCGCAGAGTGTGCCGCCTGGAACGATCAGACAATCACCGTCTGATACGGACTCCTTTTTTGCCTGATCTCCAATAAGGAAATCAGCAGTTCCTTTTGCACCAACGTAAATGGAGGTTACATCATAGAGTTCCTGGCTGATGGACGTATCCTTGCCAAGAGAAAAGAATGTAACCGCAGTTGTCTGTCCCATCTTCGCATCGCGTGATATGGTCATTCCATCTTTGATTGGACGCAGTTGTTCCACTGTAAATGCGCCAGCCATAAAAGCAAACTCCCTTCTATTATAGTCATAACTTTACACTATCTGCCATTGTACCCTATAAGTATGGCATGTTGCAAGTGTTTTATCACTTTGTAATTCCATAAATATCTCACCTCTGTAGGTGGGGAGGATGTCACTTGTTAAGGCTTATTAATCTGCAGGAAAGAAAGAATACAAAATTATTGACAAAGCCCTAAAGCCATGGCAAAATTTAACTAAAATTTATAAAAAAACACACTGATATAGTTAAAAACAATAAGTGGGAGGAAGAAAATATGAAAGATAAAAATAAAGTACGATCTGTTTTATTTGTAATTTCAACAATTGCGGTATCTTTTTTTGCACCATTAAAAAGTTTCCAGCTGAAGTGGCTTATTGATTCAAGATCCAAAGGAGAAGCTTTTAATTGGTTTGCTTCTTGTATTTGCAGGAGATATTACAGTAGGAACTATGTCAACAGCGGCAAGCATGGCAAATTTTGTAATAACACCTTGTCATCAGATTGCGCAGGCATATGCAAAAATAAAAGCAACTAAGGGAATTAGGGAACGCTTACAGGCAGCAGTGACTAGTCAGAAAGATAAAGATGGTAGTCAGCTAGATAGCCCTATTAAAGCGGTTAAATGCGAAAGAGTAACTTTTACATATCCTGAAGGTAATAGGAGAGTAGTAAACGAGGTAACTTTTACTATTAAGTCTGGACAGAAATTTGCACTTGTGGGAGAGAGTGGATGTGGTAAATCAACATTTGCAAAATTGCTTATTCAATATTATCAAGGGTACCAAGGAAGTATTTTAATCAATGGGAGACAGATAAAAGAACTTGAACGAAAAAGCCTTTATAAGAGAGTTGGCTATATTGCTCAGACAACATATCTATTTAATGATACAATATATAATAATGTCTGTTTAAAAGAAGTATTCTCGGATGAACAAGTGCGTCTGGCAGTTGAGTCATCAGGACTTTTAGCTTGGATCCAAACACTTCCAAATGGATTGGATACTGTTATCAGCGAGAATGGGAAGAATTTGTCTGGAGGACAGAGGCAGAGAATTGGTATTGCACGTCTTATTCTTCACAAATATGATTTTATTATTGCAGATGAGATAACAGCAAATTTGGATCCTGAGACATCTCAACAGATTATGGAGAATTTACTAAAAATGTCAAGTAGTATGCTGGTAATTACTCATGATATTTCAAGTCGATTTTTAAGGCAGTTTGATGAAGTGTATCAAATGAAAGAAGGAAAAATAAATTTGATAGAAGGGGGGATTTACGAAAGGAAAGATATTAAGAGAAACCTTTGATAAGAACTTGAATGAGGTAAAGTCAAAGTTGTATTTCCGTCTGCGGTATGCTATACTGAACATGCAGTAAAGACTTGAAAAAACAGAAAGCTGTACTTTCTGAAAAGCGTACAAAGCGCGGAAATGAGGTTTGATATGGATTCGGTAAAAATGAGAGAGGCCGTAGAGGCTGGAAAGACTGTTCTTGGAATTGAGTTTGGCTCAACAAGAATCAAGGCTGTGCTGACAGATGAGAGCAATGCTCCGATTGCACAGGGCGCACATGACTGGGAGAATCGTCTGGAGAACGGAATCTGGACATATACCTTGGAGGACATCTGGGGTGGACTTCAGGATGCATACGCAAAACTGGCTGCTGATGTAAAAGCACAGTGCGGTGCTGCCCTTAAAAAGATTGGTGCTATCGGCTTTTCGGCTATGATGCACGGCTACATGGTATTTGATAAGGAAGGAACACTTATGGTTCCGTTTCGTACCTGGAGAAATACAATCACAGAGCAGGCAGCAAAGGAACTGACAGCAGCATTTTCCTTTAACATTCCGCAGCGTTGGAGTATTGCTCATCTGTATCAGGCAATCTTAAACGGTGAGGAGCATCTGCCGCGCATCGACTATCTGTCCACACTGGCAGGCTATGTTCACTGGAAGCTGACCGGAAAGAGAGTGCTTGGTGTCGGTGAGGCGTCCGGTATGTTCCCAATCGACAGCAAGACAAAAGATTACGATCAGAACATGGTTGAGACTTTTGATAAGCTGATCGCACCGAAGGGATATAGCTGGAAGCTGCGTGACATTCTGCCTCAGGTACTTTCAGCAGGTGAGTTTGCAGGGAATCTGACTGAGGAGGGCGCAAAGTTCTTAGACCCAAGCGGCGAGTTAGAGGCAGGCATTCCGATGTGTCCGCCGGAAGGCGATGCCGGAACCGGTATGGCAGCGACAAACAGTGTAACCGTACATACCGGAAATGTATCCGCAGGAACTTCTGTATTTGCGATGGTTGTCATGGATGAGAATGAGACCTTAAAGAAGGTTCATGAGGAAATCGATATGGTAACAACGCCGGATGGTCTTCCGGTAGCGATGGTTCACTGCAACAACTGTACCTCTGATCTGAATGCATGGGTTGGTATCTTCAAGGAGTTCCAACAGGCAATCGGCGTTCCGGTTGACATGAACAAGCTTTTCTCTGTATTGTATAATAAGGCACTTGAAGGCGATGCAGACTGCGGCGGTCTGATGGCATACAACTACTTCTCCGGTGAGAGCATCACTGGTTTCGAGGAAGGACGTCCGCTGTTTATCCGTACACCGGACAGCCATTTCACACTGGCAAACTTTATGAGAACTCATCTGTATACCTCTCTTGGCGCATTAAAGGTAGGTTTGGATATTCTGTTCAAGGAAGAGGGCGTAAAACTCGACAATATCTATGGTCACGGCGGTCTGTTCAAGACAAAAGGTGTTGGACAGCGCATCATGGCAGCAGCAATCAATGCACCTGTATCTTTGATGGAGACAGCAGGAGAGGGCGGCGCATGGGGTATCGCACTGCTTGCTTCCTATATGATTCACAAGAAGGAAAATCAGCCGCTGGATGCGTTCCTTGCAGAGGAAGTATTCCACGGTGAAACTGGCGTTCGCATGGAGCCAAATGCAGAGGACGTAGCCGGATTTGATGCATTCATTCAGAGATATAAGGAGTGCCTGCCGGTAGAGCGCGCAGCTGTAGAAAACTTACCACTATGAGCGTAGCCTGGAAGACTGTGGATGGCGGAATTTTCACGAGGGTGGCCTCTCGGCAGTTTGTGGAGTCCGAAAGGTTGTGAAGATGCAGCACGGAAGTGTTGTTACTAATATTATAGTGAAATGGTCCGTATCTGATTCACAGGTAAGGACCATTTTTAAGAAAGGAAAAGTATGAAATATCATAAACCGGCATTTTTTGATCAATTTAAATGTATTGGTTCGGCCTGTACAGATACTTGCTGTGTCGGATGGGAAATCGAAGTCGATGAGACAACGGCAGAGGGATATCTTACCGAAAAGGGCGCATTTGGTGATCGTTTGCGCCGTGAGATTGGCAGCGAACCCGGCGAATATTTCTTTAAATTAAAGAACAATCGCTGTCCATTTTTAAATAAAGAAAACCTATGCGATATTTTCATCAATTTGGGCGAGGACAGACTTTGTGATATTTGTCGTGAACATCCGAGATTTTATAACTGGTTTGGCGATTATACAGAGGTGGGTCTTGGACTTTGCTGCGAAGAGGCAGAGAGACTTCTGTTTTCTGATAGTAAGCCACTTACTTTTATCGAAGAAGATACACAGGATGAAGATGATGAATTATCGGAAGAGATGTGGCATGACGTAGAAGAGGATGTCTGTCCGGATATAGAAGACGATAGTGATGTGGATGAATATGTGGATGTTTCTGACGAATTAGATGAGTCTTTTGATGATGAGTTGGATGAATCCGAAGAGTGTGAGCAGATGTTAAAAGAACGTGAAGCAGTCTTTTTTATTTTACAAAACCGTGAAGAAGGAATCGGCGCACGCTTAAAGAGATTGCTTTCGCTGTTGCCAGATGCAGAAGAAATGCTACTATTGACAGTACCGATCTTGAAGTGGAATGATTCAGAGTCTATTTCGGAATTCAATTATAAAGCAAAGCCAAGTGTGAATACACTCAAAAACAGTGCGTTATTTTTAATTCGCTTTTTCGGCGGTATGGAATCACTTGACGAAACATGGCCGTCCATGATGAAAGAACTTGAACAAAACATTGATAGTTTAATAGATGTTGATAAAGCAGCAGAATTTCTTCAATTCATGAAGGGCGAGAATCGCTTATACGAGTACGAGCATATTGCGGTGTACTTAGTCTATCGCTATTATCCGGAGACTTTATTTGATGGTCAGGTCGAGGCAAAGATTCTTTTTGCGGCCGCCTCCATTTGTCTGCTATTTCTTATGGACTTACAGTGCTACCAGAAAAATGGTATTTATACACAGCAAGATCGCATTGAGTTAGTACGACGCTTTTCAAAGGAAATCGAATACTGCCCGGAAAATATGGAACGTTTTGGAAAGTATTGTACAGAGCAATATGAAGAAATGTTGAATAGCATTTTTGATATGTGTAATTTTGTGAATGAGGAGGGAAAAGATTGATATGAATGGCATCGTGGCAAAGCATTTTTTTCGACAAAAAAGCATAATGTTTATTACTGCTGCATTATTTTTAATATCACTAGGCTTCTGCATTTTCTTCTCGATTTTGGGAATGACAGCATTTGAAGTACTCCATACATTGTGCCGGTTTGAATTTTATACGTGCTTTGCATGGGTGTGTATCACGTTTGGGTTTGTTTCGAGAGCAGCAAATGCGTCGGTTCGTGAAGTTTCAGATTCATATGCAGGCAGATATTATTCGTATGAAATGAGTGCATCGATTTTTCTATTGATTGTATATGTAGTTTGGAATGTATGTGTAGTGGGAATTTTGATTTTTTGCTCCTTAAAAAATGATGGAACTTCATTTTTCCGTGCTTGGTTTTGGAAAAGTTACTTTATTAATGTAGTATTTCCACAGCTGATTTGCATGGGACTTACGATTGCAGCAGTGATTTCTTCACGACAATATGCTGCGTTTTTTTGTTTGATTTTCTTTTTGTTTATGATTAGCCCATTTGCAGAGCAGATTGTGTGGGTATCTCCTACAGGATTAAAAATCGAAAAAATATGGGAAATAATAAGGCATCCTTTTTTGATTTTATACCAGAATGGAGAATGGGCGCCTGATTCAATGTATGGTCTTCAGACGGAAATATTTCGCATTGAATTGCAAATATTTTGGTTATTGTCAGTTGCATTCATTTTGCTTGTGCGTTTTACAAGGAAAAGTTTGTGGTATATAGGTCTGATATTTGCATGTAGCATACTTGTGATATCCTTTATTCCGTCTTCTGCATATCGGTTGAATGCAAATTGGAATGGCATTTTTTATGATAGAACAATTTATGCAGATTCAAACAATGAAGCAGATAACGGAAACAAAACATGCGTGGATTCGTCAGATGTTAATTTTACAGTGACGGAATACCAGCTTGATGTGAGATTAAAAAGAGAAGTGGCAGTTGATTTGAATATGCGTATTTGTGCAGAGACTCCGATTGATGATTTCCTCTTTACTCTTTATAGAGGATATTCGGTTGATTCTGTGCGTACTGATGATGAATCTGTTTCAATCAGTTGGACGCAAGATGGTGATGAGCTTGTGCTGAATACAGATAAGGTTGTTTCAGAATTGACCGTGTACGTAAGCTATCATGGCCATAGCAGCAGATTTTATTCAAATTCAGAGGCGTGCCTTCTGCCGGGATGGTTTGCATGGTATCCAATGCCGGGCAGACATGAGATTTTTACTTATGATGATAGCGGCGCATATGGGTATAATCCATATAATCGGATTCAAGAGACAACAGTTCACCTGAATGTAAATAAGGAAGCCATAACAAATCTGGATAAGACGCAGGATGGCTATTATTCGGACAAGGCAGACAGTATAACACTTATGACAGGAAATCTTGTTTCAGTAGAGACGCTGCAAAATGTTGCAGATAATAGGCTAAGTTTGGTTGATTATCTGCCATTGAATCTTTATAAGGGGCAGACAGAGCAAAAATATATTGAGCAGGAAAATGAGAATATAAAACAAGAAATAGAGATATTCAGACAGTATTTTCCGAATGAACAGTTGAATTTTGAAGGTATGAAGATTATCTATTCGACAGAAGATTTGGGACGTAACTTTTCAAATAATAATATAGCCGTGTTTGGCGATTATATTCTAAGTTCAGCAGGGTATTTTTCGGCAAGAAATCTGTTTTGCTATATAGCACAGCAGAATGCTCACAGAACAAAATTGGCAGATGTGATTCTAAATCATATTTCACTCTATCAAAATCCGTCGGATTCAGTCGTTGATTTTTCAAATACACTTTCTATGTGGGTGAATATTCTGACGCAGGAAGATGAAGCATTGTCTATTGAATTAGAGTCACTCGAATCAATATGCAATTCGTATATCAATCAGGAAAAAGAACTTGAATTGATGCAGATGCTTACAGGATATGCAATCGACCAGAGTGCATACAAAAATGATAGTGAGTTCATAAAATATTTGCAGGATGGAGTGTCAAATGGAAATTAAAAAATTAACAAAAAAATATGGCAAAAAAAGTGTAGTGAATGAAGTTAATCTGTCATTGGATTGCAAGACGTATGCACTTCTTGGCCCGAATGGAGCAGGAAAAACAACGCTGATACGAATGATGGCAGGGGTATTAAAACCAACTTCCGGAAGTATTTCGCAGGATTTGAAGAAGAGAAGCATAGGATATGTGCCGCAGCGTTTTGGATGTTTCCCTGATATTACCGTATATGAGCAGCTGCAATACTTTTGCTTTTTAAAGAATATTCCGGCTAAGGAAGAAAAAGAACAGATCAATTCGGCACTGGAATTGGTTCATCTTGCGGATAAAAAAGAAATCCGATGTAAAAAATTATCCGGAGGTATGATCCGAAGAGTAGGAATCGCGCAGGCACTGTTGGGTTCGCCTAAGCTGCTGTTGCTTGATGAGCCTACGGTAGGTCTTGATCTGGAAGAGAGGCTTCGCTTTAATCAGGTGATTACAAAATTGCAGGGGAAAAGCACGATAATGATATCGACTCACCAGACGGAAGACATCCGGGATATCTGTTCTCAAATTATCATAATGGACAAGGGACGTATTTTGATAAATTCAGATCAAAAAGACGTTATCCGATATGCACAAGGAAAAGTATATTTTATGCCGGCATCAAAAAATATTCAAAGTGAGCATTGCTTCGTGATGAAGGCGGAGACAAATGGCACCGAAAGCTTTATGCGAGTTCTTTCGGATAGTGAGCCTGTTGGAGGGATTTTACAGAAAGCAACGCTGGAAGATGGATATTTTGCATATATTAAAAGGTTTTGAGAGGCGCAAATGAAAATTCGTTTTTACTTACACACAAAGCATCTTCAGGTGCGCAGGTGGAAAATCTTCTATATTGTAACGATGGCTTTTGTAGTGTTTACAATTATCAGTGCAAAGCTTCTTGCGGGAGAAAAAGCATCTGAAGAACAGTTGCGAATGGCATTTTCGATGATACAATACGAATCTGCGATTTTGTCAGTCCTGTTTTTTGCAACAGATTTTTTTGTGTATTTCCATTTAAGAGGGCGGGAAAGCAGCTTTGTATATCGAAAGCGTTTGCTTATCGGATGGAATCTATTTTCTTTTGTGTGGTACGTCCTGCTTTGTCTGCCAATGTGGCTTATTATGCAGCAGGCAGACAATGAGTATGCAAATAGCATATGTGTTTTTTTGTTGGAAACCATAGAAATACGGCTGTTGATGAGTGCAGTGATTGGAATAGGGTACTCGGTGGAAGCTGCATTGGCAGCAGGTTTTGGTGCAGTCTGTTTTTGTTTTGTACTGGGAAACGTAACTCCGGCGTTTCTTGCTATTCTGTGTGCAAAAATACCGATTTTTCTTCCAAAACAGTGGTACATTGGTCATATCATAAAAAGTGGTCTGCTGGCAGCGGTTGTATCTATAAAATGCCGATGATGTATTGCGAACGGGTATCCCGTGAGCAGTGACGATGTATTGAAAAAAATGCAAAGAACCGCATTTGTGTGCTTGTAAGATTTTGGAGGATATGCTATTATAATGTCAGACCAAAGGTTATGACACCATCAGTGACGAGAGGATGTGCAGCATCGCCGGGAATCCAAGCAAGAGAATCACAGCATCTGACAAAGTTTGCTGTTAGTCGTGTTCTGCTTTGAAACTTTGCGCTTAGGTTTCGGGTGATACTGCACATATGATAGGACTCCCGAACTGGGGATGTCAGTAAATTTTAAAGGAGGTTTTTTAATCATGAAACAGTTTGAAGCATGGGCTGGTTTTAAGGGCAGACTCTGGAAAGAGGAAGTCAACACCCGCGATTTCATTCAGAACAACTATACTCCATATGATGGAGATGCATCCTTCCTTGCAGATGCTACTGAGGCTACAGATAAGCTTTGGGGAGAGCTGCAGGAGTTAAATAAGCAGGCTAGAGCAAAGGGCGGTGTACTGGATATGGATACCGATATCGTTTCCAGCATCACATCCCACGGCCCGGGATACCTGGATAAGGATCTTGAGAAGGTTGTAGGTCTTCAGACTGATAAGCCTTTAAAGAGAGCATTTATGCCTTACGGTGGTATCAGAATGGCAGAGGAGTCCTGCGAGATGTATGGATATACTCCAAGCCCAGAGCTGCACAAGATCTTCACTGTATATCACAAGACCCACAATCAGGGCGTATTTGATGCATATACACCAGAGATTCGCGCTGCACGTAAGAACAAGATCATCACTGGTCTGCCGGATACATATGGCCGTGGCCGTATCGTAGGCGACTATCGTCGTATCGCTCTGTACGGAATTGATTTCCTGGTTGCTGAGAAGCAGAAGGATCTGGCTAACTGCGGCGATGGTACTATGACTGATGATGTAATTCGTCAGAGAGAAGAGCTGGCAGAGCAGATCAGAGCACTGAAGGATATGAAGACCATGGCTGCAAGCTACGGTTTCGATATTTCTCAGCCGGCTAAGACCGCTCAGGAAGCAGTTCAGTGGCTGTACTTCGGATACTTAGCAGCTATCAAGACTCAGAACGGTGCTGCAATGTCCATCGGACGTGTATCTACTTTCATTGATATCTATATGCAGAGAGACCTTGAGAATGGTGTTATCGATGAGACCCAGGCTCAGGAGATCATTGACCACTTCGTAATGAAACTGCGTATGGTTAAGTTCGCTCGTATCCAGTCTTACAACGAGCTGTTCTCCGGTGACCCGGTATGGGCTACTCTGGCTATCGCTGGTCTTGGCGTAGACGGACGTTCCATGGTTACTAAGAACGATTACCGTATCCTGCATACTCTTGAGACTATGGGACCGGCTCCGGAACCGAACATGACTGTTCTGTATTCCAAGAACCTGCCAGAGTACTTCCGTAAGTATGCTGCAGAGGTTTCCATCAAGACATCTTCTATCCAGTATGAGAACGATGATGTTATGCGTGTTGTATGGGGCGATGACTACTCCATCTGCTGCTGTGTATCCGCTACACAGACCGGTAAGGAAATGCAGTTCTTCGGTGCTCGTGCAAACCTGGCTAAGTGTCTGCTTTACGCTATCAACGGTGGTGTTGATGAGAAGAGCAAGGCACAGGTAGGTCCGGCATACAAGCCGATCACTTCCGAGTATCTGGATTATGATGAAGTTGTTGCTAAGTATGACGTTATGATGGATTGGCTGGCAGGAATGTATGTAAATACTCTGAACCTGATCCAGTATATGCATGACAAGTACTACTATGAGGCAGCTGAGATGGCTCTGATCGATACCGATGTACGTCGTACCTTCGCTACCGGTATCGCTGGATTCTCTCACACTGTTGACTCTCTGAGTGCTATCAAGTATGCAAAGGTTAAGACTGTACGTGACGAGAGCGGTCTTGTTGTTGATTACGAGATCGAGGGAGACTTCCCACGTTACGGTAACGATGATGACCGTGCAGATGATATCGCTGTAGAGCTGTTAGGACAGTTCCTTGCAAAGATCAAGAAGCGTCATACCTATCGTAACTCTGAGCCGACAACCTCTATCCTGACCATTACTTCTAACGTAGTTTATGGTAAGGCTACTGGTGCTCTTCCGGATGGCCGTCCGGCAGGTGAGCCACTGTCTCCAGGTGCTAACCCATCTTACGGCGCTGAGAAGAACGGTCTGCTTGCATCTCTGAACTCTGTTGCTAAGCTGCCATACGAGTGGGCTCTGGATGGTATTTCCAATACCCAGACCATCAACCCAAGTGCACTTGGAAATACGGATGAAGAGCGCGTAAACAACCTGGTACAGGCTATGGACGGATACTTCGCAAACGGCGCTCATCACCTGAACGTAAACGTATTTGGTGTTGAGAAGCTTCTGGATTGCCAGGCACATCCGGAGAAGCCAGAGTACGCTAACTTCACAATCCGTGTATCTGGTTATGCAGTTAAGTTCATCGATCTGACCAAGGAGCAGCAGGACGACGTTATCAAGAGAACTTGCCATTCCTTCCTGTAATTAGGAGAAGTGACAGATTCGATTGAGTTCGATCTGAGCAGATCTTAACAGAGTTGAATAAATTTCTGTAAATCTATAAAAATAATACAGGCGGAGGGTGCTTTGGCACTCCCGCCTGTTTTACTACAAAAGAATCGTACAACGAGCAAGAAAATAGAAAAAAGTAACGATTCAGAAATAACGACACAAAACAAACTTAAAATAGCAAACGTGAAGGCTATGAAGTTCACAAAATAAGAAAGGAAAAGTAAGTTATGATTCAGGGCGTTGTTCATTCTCTGGAGTCCTTCGGTTCCGCAGACGGACCGGGAGTCCGTTATCTCGTATTTTTAAATGGCTGCAATCTGCGCTGCAAATATTGCCATAACCCGGATACCTGGGCAAAGAAGGACGTACAGCTGTTGACAGCTGACGAAATTCTGGAAAAGGCAGTTCGCTACAAAAACTACTGGGGCAATAAGGGCGGTATCACCGTCAGTGGAGGAGAACCGCTGCTGCAGATGGAGTTTATGAACGATCTCTTTGCAAAGGCAAAGAAGCAGAAGATCAATACATGCATCGACACTGCAGGAGAGCCATTCACAAGAGAAGAGCCATTCTTCGGACAGCTGGAGCAGCTGATGACAAACACCGATCTGCTCTTGTTAGACTTAAAGCACATCGACCCAGAAAAGCATAAGGCACTTACCGGAAAGACAAACGAGAATATCTTAGATTTTGCAAGATATCTCTCCGATATCAACAAGCCGATCTGGATTCGCCATGTGCTCGTACCGGGTATCAACAGCGACGAAGCGTCTTTGACCAAACTGCATGAGTTCATCAGCACTTTAAACAATGTATACCGCATCGATGTCCTTCCATATCATACGCTCGGCGTATTCAAGTGGGAGCAGTTGGGCATCAAGTACGGTCTTGAGGGTGTTCCGACTCCTACCAAGGAAGAGGTTGAGTTCGCAAGAAAGATTCTCTGTGTAGACGAGTATAACCGTTACAAGAATGCATAAAAAAGCCATTGGGGTCAGGGACACGCGGCACTTTAGTGCCACTGCCCCTGACCCCGTGGCTTTCTGGTCTTGTGGGTAATAATCGTAACCTAGCTTAGCGGTGAGACGAGTTGCTTTTACGAGGCGGAACGTGTGGGAGCGGACTTACGCAGTAACTAAGACGAAAAGGTGCGTAGAAGGTGCCGCGGGAACAAGTGACGCCGACAAAACAATCGTCGAACCGCGCTCGTTAGCCTTCCGGGTTGCATCCATAGCCTTCCGGGTCACCCCCATTTCTGAAAATATGTGCAATTTCTCCATTGCAAACTGAAAATTTATCATGTATAGTTAATATAAAAGATTATGAAACCGCTTGCAGAGTACCTTTTGACTGTCTTTGCATAGCGGATGACAGAAAGGCATGGTAAATTTATGGCGAAAGAGCGTGCGAATATTTATACAATCGCAAAAGAAGCCGGTGTTTCCCCGGCAACCGTTTCGCGCGTGCTGACCAATAACGCCAGAGTCAGTGAGGAAAAGCGTGAGAAAGTTCAGGCTGTAATACGAAAGTACGGCTATACGCCAAATGCGCTCGCACAGGGACTGAGCAATGCCAAGACGCGTGCAATTGGCTTGATGATAGCAGACATTTACAGCCCATTTTATTCTGCAGTTGCAAAGGAATGCGAGGAGGCGGCAGACAAAGCCGGTTATTTATTGTTAATGCTGACTTCACTTGGAGATCCGGAGCTGGAAAAAAAGCAATTAATGAAGTTATATGAGCAGCAGGTGGATGCAATTATTGTAGTCGGCGGCGTAATCGACCGTATTGCGGTGGATGAGGAATACGTAGAACAGTTGAATCATATCTTGGAGAGCACACCGATCATTGCAACAAATCGTCCGGCAGGCGTGCGAAACTGCAAGGTACATTTGGACGAGGGCGGCAGTATGGATCTGGCGATGGACTATTTGTTTAGTCTGGGTCATAAAAAGATTGCAACAATAGGTGGCTTAAAGGATGCAAAGTCCACACTCGAAAAGCGCATGCGTTACCGTGCAATGCTGCGCCAGAAGGGGATTGTATATCGTGAGGATTATGTCTATGATTCATCGGACTATTCAAATGAGAGCGGCTATACGTGCATGAAAGCTCTCCTTAAAAATCCGGATCGTCCCACAGCAGTAGTAGCGATCAATGACTTTACTGCGGCAGGTGTGCTTCGTGCGATTCATGATGAAGGTCTTCGCGTACCGCAGGACATATCGGTAGTAGCATTTGATAATACCTATCTTTCAGGTGCATTGACACCTGCGCTTACATCAGTAGGAGCAAATTATGCGGATTTTGCAAAGCATCTTGTCGAATCGGCAATCCGCGCTTCGGAAAACGAAACCTGCCCGGAGGACTACATGGTTCCGGTAGGTATCAGCATACGGGATTCCTGTACTTATGTGCCGGATCAGGCATAGAAGACAGTATGGAAGACAGCATAAAACAACATGAAACGGCATAAAAATAACATGAAAACAACATGAAACAACATGAAAATCGGAATCAAATGTCTGGACGACAGATGAAAAAGCTCTAATTTGGTGTAACGGCATTATGACGAACGAGACAATCGCTAAGCCTGTATAGACAGGCTATTTTTTACAAGAATTGTGAAACCAGTTTCAAGAGTGTGAAAAAACAGTGAAAAAGGTTGAAAGTGGATAAGATAACAAGAAATTTGGGGGTAATGGACAGCTGCCCTCATTTCTTTTTGTACATTTCGTATAGGTATATCGTTTTCGTATTAGATGATTGTTACAAATCAATAAGAAAACGAAAAAACAGGTTGACATATCAGATAAAAAATATATAATAAAGCTATGAAAAGGGTTTCGGCAGGGATAGTTGAAATGCACGAAAGAAATCCCATCTTTCTAATAGAAAATATACATAATATGATAGAAAATTATTTTTTTTATGAGAAAGATGAAAGCGGTTTCAAACGGCATTCGTGAAAACTACAAAGCCTACGATCGCAAAGAGGAGCTGGAGCCCCACACTTTTTATTATTAAGGAGGGTAACATGGGAAAGCAAACATCAACTTTACCCCAGTATCAGTACAAGAAAAAGCACGGCTTTTTCTATAATCTGAAAAAATACCGTGTACTGACACTGATGTGTGTACCGGCAATCATTTTCTTCTTTGCATTTAACTACATGCCGCTTCCGGGTATCTATGTGGCATTCGTTAAGTACAATTACAGAGATGGTATTTTTGGAAGTAAGTTTGTAGGACTTAAGAATTTCCAGTTCCTGATGCAGTCTGGAAAGCTTCTTGCCCTGACGAAGAATACGATTCTTTACAATCTGGCTTTCATTTTCTTTGGAAACATCATTGCGATGTTTATGGCAGTCCTGTTAAATGAGATTCACAACAAGTACTTCAAGAAGGTATCACAGACATTGATGTTCCTTCCGTACTTCATCTCACAGGTTCTTGTCGGCTTCCTTGTATTCAACTTGTTAAACTACGATACCGGATTTATCAATGGTATTTTAGTAAAGCTTGGTATGGAAAAATGGCAGCCGTATTCCGATAAGAGTGTATGGCCACCGATTTTGGTTATCGTTTATCTGTGGCAGGTAACTGGTTACAACTCTGTTGTTTACTTCGCATCCATCTGCGGTATTGATACTTCCATCATCGAGGCAGCGAGAGTAGATGGTGCAAACTGCTTCCAGAAGATTCGTTACATCATCCTTCCGAGCCTTAGAAGTACAATCGTTATCTTGCTTTTGTTCGCACTCGGCGGCATCGTAAAAGGAAACTTTGGTTTGTTCTATAATATCGTTGGTACAAATCCATTGCTGTATGACACTACCGATATCATTGAGACATATGTATACCGAAGTACAATCACCGATTTTAACTTCTCGACGGCATCTGCAGTCGGTCTGTATCAGTCCATCATAGGATTCTGTATTGTTATGGCAAGCAACTTTGCCGTTAAGAAGATAGATCCTGAGTACGCATTATTCTAAGGGGGAGAAAGAAATGGCAAAATCGACAGTAAAAGGTACGAAAATTAAGCTGGATCGCTCCGACATCATAATCCGTACAATAGGATATGTAGTAGTTACACTTTATGCACTTGCCTGTGTACTGCCTTTTCTGATCATTATCGGAACTTCGTTCACAGCGGAGGAGGTTATCCGTACAGAGGGTGCGCAGCTGTTTCCAAAGCAGTTTACCACAAAGGCCTATGAGATGGTGCTTCAGGGTGGTACAATCTGGAAGTCCTACGGACTGACCATCACCATGACAGCGACAGGTACACTTGTTGGTCTGGGGATCATTTCCATGACTGGATATGCTTTACAGAGAAAGGATTTCCCGTTCCGTAATGCGATTTCCTTCTACATCTACTTTACGACACTGTTTTCGGCAGGTCTGGCTCCATACTATCTGTTAATGACACAGACTTACCATTTACAGGATAACTATTTAGCAGTATGGCTTCCGCTGTTGATGTCTTCGTGGCTGATCATTTTGATGAAGAACTTTGTAAAGTCCATTCCTCATGAGATCACGGAGTCTGGTAAGATCGACGGTGCAGGCGATATGAAGATTTTCACCGCACTGATTCTTCCGATGTTAAAGCCGGCGCTGGCGACCATCGGTCTATTCCTTGCAATCGGCTACTGGAATGAGTGGTATCAGTCCTCTCTGTTCTTAAGTGAGAGAATGACTGTCTATCCATTGCAGTATACGCTGTATAAGGTTGTAAATAAGGTAAACAGCTTAAAGAGTACCGTAGCTGGACAGTATGTAGATTTGTCCGATCTTCCGTCCAACGGACTGAAGATGGCAAATGCGATCTTGGCAACCGGACCGGTTATCCTGATTTATCCGTTTGTACAGCGTTACTTCATCGGCGGTATTACCGTCGGAGCCGTAAAGGGTTAAAAACGAAGGCTGCTTATTATATTTCGTATATGATTAATTATGGTTAATAGCAGGGTGTCCTGCATTAATAGATACTTAACACTTTTCTTAAAGAAAACACAGGCGAGGCAAAAGGCCTGCACGAAAAAGGAGGATTCTAATATGAAGAAGAAGTTTCTTGCATCTGCATTGGCAGCATCCATGGTAGGAACAATGTTCGCATCCATGCCTGCATTCGCAGAAGAAGAGAGCAGCAGCGCAGCAGAGGTCGAAAGCGCAGCAGAGGAAACCGCTGAAAAACCGAATTATGATGATGTCTGGGCTGAGAAGTGGGCAGACGTTGACACATCTGAGCATGTAGTAATCAATTACATGACTACCGGTGATGCGCCAACAAATGACGCAACACAGAAGATGTTGGACGAGCTGAACGAGATTCTGAACGAGAAGGTTAATGCAGAACTTCAGATCTACTACATCGGTTGGACGGACTATCTGTCAAATTATAACTTGACTCTGGCTCGTATGGATGGTACAGTAGATCTGGTTGGTACCGCTACGGACTGGCTGGATGCATGGCCAAATGCGAAGAATGGAGCTTTCCTTGAGTTAAGCGATGAGATGCTTGCTAAGTACGCACCGGTTACTTATGAGACTGTTTCTCAGGAAGATTGGGATCTGTGTAAGTACGATGACAACATTTATCTGATGCCAGAGGACAATTATGCACAGTGGACCAATCATGGTTTTGCATATCGTCTTGACTGGGCAAAAGAAGCAGGTCTTGAGGATGGCGTTCATAGCTGGGAAGACATGACTACTTACTTTGAGTATGTATGTGCAAATAAGGATGAGCTTGGCGTTGTAACTCCATGGGATTCGGATGGTACACAGTATGCGACCATGGCAGGCGGCTGGGTTTCCTCACATAGTGATTTTGTATCCATCGATGGTCTGGCATCTCAGGCTTACTGGGGCGGCACAAAGGACGATCTGTACAACATCATTTGCCCGCTGTATACCGATACAGATATGCTGGTAGAGTTTGCAGAGACTATGAAGAAGTGGGATGAGATGGGCGTTTGGAAGACAGACGTTTTAAACAATACTTCTGCTGATAACGAATCTGATTTCAAGCTTGGAAAGACTGCTGCACATCAGCATCATACCCAGACCTGGACCGGACTGATCAACAAGACAAAGGAGAATGATCCAGATGCTGAGGTTGGTTTCTTCTGGTTCGGCGAAGAGACAAGCAATCTTGTTTCTTTAAATATCACCCACGGTGCAATGGCAGTTTCTTACGGTTCTGAGAATCCAGAGAGAGCACTTATGGTTTACGATCTGCTTCGAAACGATGAAGAGTGCTATGACCTGATCAACTATGGTCAGAAGGGTGTTCAGTGGGATGTTGACGATGAAGGTCTTCGTATCACACCGGGTTCCTACAATTCTGATACTGAAAGCATTACTACCAACTTCTGGTGGGGACGTAACGATCTGTTAGAGATTCGTGACGCTACAAAGGATTGGGATACGATTGATGAGCTGTATGCAGAATATGATGAAGTAAAGATCGGTTATCCGTATGGTAAGTTTGTTGCAAATGTTGATGATATTCAGTCTTACATTAACACCATCAACGAAGTTAACACCAACTACATGAAGCAGATTGCATTCGGTAAGTATAGCGGTACTGCAGAAGAGATCGTTACTGAGTATCAGCAGGCATTAAAGGATGCAGGTATGGATATCGTTATCGAAGAGCTTCAGAAGCAGCTGACCGAAGTTTATGGTGATGCAGAATAATCCAACCGGATCAATGGAATCCGATCAATTCAATCAATCGACTGCAGATTGAGAAAAAAAGTAAGAGTAAATAGCTACCCACACAAAATGGGTCAGTGAACGCATAAAGGGGCGGGGTGACCTTTGGTCATCTCGCTTCTTTTGTTGAAAAAAAGTAACTGTTCAGAGCTGTATCTTGATTTTGCATGGTTCTGAATAGTTACAAAAATAAAAAGAGGAGTTGCTGTTATGACACATACATTTGAAATTAAGGACAATTTTTATCTGGATGGCAAGCCATTTCAAATCATTTCCGGTGGAATCCACTATTTCCGTGTGGTTCCAGAATACTGGAAGGACCGTTTGGAAAAGTTAAAGGCGATGGGCTGCAACACCGTTGAGACTTACATTCCGTGGAACATGCACGAGCCAAACAAGGGCGAGTTTCATTTTGATGGTATGCTCGACATCGCAAAATTTGTACATACCGCACAGGAGTTGGGACTGTGGGTCATTATTCGCCCGTCACCGTACATCTGCGCAGAGTGGGAGTTTGGCGGACTTCCGGCATGGCTTTTGGCAGAGGACGGCATGAAGCTTCGCGGATGCTATAAGCCATTTTTAGACCATATCCGTTCTTATTATAAAGAATTGTTCAAAGTATTGGCACCGCTTCAGGTAAATTATGGCGGCCCGGTTATCATGATGCAGGTAGAAAATGAGTACGGCTACTATGGCGATGACACGGAATATTTGGAGACCATGAGACAGATCATGATCGATTTTGGAACCGTTGTTCCGCTTGTTACCTCCGATGGCCCGATGCACGAGTCTCTTTCCTGCGGTCACTTAGAGGGTGCACTTCCGACTGGAAACTTTGGTTCCCGTACCGAGGAGCGTTTCGAGGTATTAAAGCAGTATACAAAGGGCGGCCCGTTAATGTGTACCGAGTTCTGGGTTGGTTGGTTTGACCACTGGGGAAATGGCGGTCATATGAAAGGCAACTTAGAGGAGAGCACAAAGGATCTGGACAAGATGCTGGAACTGGGTCATGTCAATATCTATATGTTTGAGGGCGGCACCAATTTTGGATTCATGAACGGCTCCAACTACTACGATGAGCTGACACCGGATGTTACTTCCTATGATTATGATGGTGTGCTGACTGAGGCAGGTGATATCACCGAGAAGTATCGCCGTTATCAGGAAGTTATCCGCAAGTATGCACCAATTTCGGAAGTGACCTACAGCACAAAGATCGAGAAGAAGGCATATGGCACGCTGCAGTACGATGCGAAAGTCGGACTGTTTGAGTCGCTTGAGGAGCTTTCTGCACCGGTAAGCTGCAAGTTCCCGACTTCCATGGAGCGTCTGGGACAAAATTATGGATATATTTTGTATCACACGAAACTAGAGAAGGAGCAGAATCTCGAAAAAATTCGTCTGTACGAGGCAAATGACCGCGCAAATCTCTTTGTTGACCGTAAGCCGCTCGTAACACTGTATGACAGACAGCTGCTTTCTGAAGCAAAGGCTGGCGTAGATTTTGCAAAGGAAGATGGAAAGCCAGTTACGTTCGAGAAGGGCGCACCGCTTGATATTCTCGTTGAGAACCTGGGTCGTGTCAACTTCGGACCGAGAATGGAGCATCAGAGAAAGGGTATCGACGGCCATGTTCAGATCAACGGTCATACCCACTTAAACTGGGAGGAGTATTGCCTGCCGCTTGATAACATTGAGAAGCTGGATTACACAAAGGGCTACACCGAGGGACTTCCGGCATTCTATCACTTCACATTGGATGTGGATACAAAGGGTGACACCTTCCTCGACTTTGAAGGCTGGGGCAAGGGCTGTATCTTCTTAAATGGATTTAATCTGGGTCGATTCTGGGAGATTGGACCGCAGAAGAGACTTTATATTCCGGCACCACTGTTAAAGGAGGGACGAAATGAGATCGTCGTATTCGAGACAGATGGCAAGCAGCCGGGAACCATAACCTTAAAGGATGAGCCGGATATCGGCTAATAAGGCTGGGGGCGGACATCGTGAGGTGTCTCGCCCTTTTTTGAATAGGAGGAAAATCATGGATAGAACATATATTGCTTTAAATGAGAATTGGAAGTTCCACTATGGAGAGGAGCCGCAGGCATGGTACAAGGGATACGATGACAGCGCATGGACAAACGTTGAACTGCCGCACGACTGGTCTGTGCATATGCCATTTGAAAAAACAAATTCTAGCGGAACCGGCTATCTGAGCGGTGGAATCGGCTGGTATCGCGTGCGCTTTTCACTGCCGGAGACATATAAGGGAAAGCGCGTGAGAGTCGTATTTGATGGAATCTATAAAAATAGTAGAATATGGTGCAACAGCTACCACATCGGAAAGCGTCCTTACGGCTATACGCAGATCAGCTACGATCTCACTGATTTTGTCCGGTTTGGCGCGATTGACAACGAGATTACGGTGCGCGTATGCCACACCGATCTGGCAGATTCCCGCTGGTTTACCGGATCCGGCATTTACCGCAAGGCATATCTCGTAGTGGAGGAACCGATTCATGCAGTATGGAACGGTGTTGCCTTTCATGTGTCCAGAGCAGATGAGCAGTCCGCAGCCGTTCACACCGATGTCGAGCTGGCAAATGAGCTGGATGAGCGTGTGATTGGAACGCTTACTGCCAGCTTAAACTTATGTGGAAGCGATGAGGAGCCGGTTGTTTTTGCGCGAGTTCCAGCTGCGATTGATGCGCGTGAGAAGAAAAACTTCTATTTAAATGGAATGATTGGACAGCCAAAGCTTTGGTCTTGCGAGAAGCCGGATTTATACGAGCTTTGCGTTTCCTTTGAGAAGGAAGAGGGAAGTGCAATCGTACTGGATAAAGAGCGTGTCGGTATTCGTACATTTGTGTTTGATCCCGATTATGGATTTTTCTTAAATGGCAAGGAAACGAAGTTTAAGGGTGTGTGCGTTCATCATGATGGTGGCTGTCTGGGTGCGGCAATGTACCGCGAGGTATGGCTTCGCCGTCTGCTCAAATTAAAGGAGGCCGGCTGCAATGCGATTCGATGCAGTCACAATCCGCATATGCCGGAATTGTATGATCTGTGCGACGAACTTGGTCTTTTGATGATGGATGAGGCATTTGACGAGTGGGAGAATCCGAAAAATAAGTGGTCTACCGGACACAACGTTTATCCGCCGAAGCATGAGGGCTACGCAGAGGATTTCCCAGAGTGGCATGAGCGCGATTTAAAGGACATGGTGCGCCGTGACCGCAACCATCCGAGTATTGTGATGTGGAGCATCGGAAATGAGATTGACTACCCCAATGATCCATATTGCCACCCGCTATTTGAAACCATGACCGGAAATAACGATGCCAATAAGCCTGCAAAAGAGCGTCAGTATGACCCGGATAAGCCAAATGCCGAGCGCCTTAGCGTGATTTCAAAGGAACTGGCAGCGATTGTGCGCACACAGGATACGACCAGACCGGTGACACTCGCGGCGGCATTCCCGGAATTGTCCTCCCATATCGGCTTCTTCGATGCGCTTGATGTCGTTGGCTATAATTATAAAGAGCATTTGTATGAGGAAAGCCACAAACGTTTCCCGGACAAGCCATTTTTAGGAAGTGAAAATGGCGGCGGTTACGAGCAGTGGTGCGCTGTGCGCGACAACGCATACATCAGCGGACAGTTCTTGTGGACCGGAATTGATTATCTCGGTGAGGCGCATGGCTGGCCAATCCATGGTTCCGCAGCCGGTTTGATGGATTTGGCAGGATTTGAGAAACCGGGCTTCTATCGAAGAAAGGCATTTTGGAGCACTGTGCCGTTTATTTGCATCCTGACACGCCCGGACGACGGCGATGAGCATGAGTGGAGACCATGGAATGCACATTGGAATTATAAGGAAGGGGAAAATGTGGTTGTCCGCGTCTTCACGAATGTGGAGAAGCCAGAGAAGGTAAGGAATGCTGAGGACGCAGAGAATGCAGCTGATTTTGAGGATGTTTCTCTGAGCATAGTGGGTGCAGATGGTGAAAGTGTGTTACGTGGCGGAACCTACCTTGAAAAAGAAGGCTGCACCGAATGGCGTTTTTCTTATGAGTCCGGTGTGCTTAAGGCTGTATGCGGCGAGACCGAGTGCAGCATTCAGACAGCAGGAAAAGCAGCCCAGTTGTCTGCAAAGGTATGGAGCGCAGAAGATACCGTTGATAGAGTTGATCAAATTGAGAAGGCAGATGAGGCGATAGCAAACGGCAAAGAAGAAGAGACCGTACAGAAGGCGAGCGTGGTCGAGGTGATGCAGATTGAAGTCTCACTCACCGATGAGAACGGTGTATTAGCGGCAGAAGATCTGGAGATCACGGCAGAGGTCATCGGAGGAACCCTTCTCGGACTGGAAAATGGCGATCTGGCAGACCTAACGCCGTATCACGAGTCCCACAGAAAGACACACAATGGCAGACTGATTGTCTATGTAAAGCCAAAAGAGGATGTAAAGGTATGCATCAGTTGCCCGGCATTAGATAAAAAGGTGTGGATTGGATAATTGCATATGAGCAAAGAGGAATTTTTATGGCTGTGGCGGTACAATCAATATTGCGGAAAATTCGTGCAGAAAGAACGGTGCCGCCGCGGCACCTCTGAAGAAAAAGCGTCTGTACAAGGACTGAGCTTCGGAAAATAGAAAATGGCAGGGGATTATCTGCTGCAAAGACTTGGTGTGCCGACCGAATATTTTGAGGTCATGGCAGATGTAAGAGAATTAAACGGATGGAGAGACTGCTCTAATATAAAAAGGGAGGAACGAGGGACTATGATTAAAATTACGGTATGCGATGAGAAAAATGAAGCGGCTGTCTTAACAGAGAAGATAAATGAAATCTTTGAAAAAGATGAAACAATGATTAGAATGAGTTATTTTAAGAATGCATCATTATTGCGATATGAAGTAGAAGATAGGGTGTATTTTGATTTATACATATTAGTGATTCAGCAGGAGCAAACAGAAAGAGAAAAGCAGTTAATGAAGACTGTGCGAAAGCGAGATTCTGAAGCTTTTTTCTTAGTTTTAACGGATAAATTTGAATCAACTTTAGCATTTCCGATCAAATCGGTTCAGATCATTGCAAAGAATGCGCCTGATGATCAGATTGAGAATATTATAGAAGATGTAAAGGCTGCAATGGAAAAAAGAAAAAAACAATGTTACATTATGAAAAATCAGGCTGGAACATGGCGTATTTTATATAAAGATATTCAAAGTATTACACACGATGGAAAATATAGTATATTTTTAGTTCAGGGAGCTTCCTGTATAATAAAAAGCGTGGAGGTTGAAAATTGAAGATACCTCAG
>CAVJTU010000016.1:0-45430 GCA_963652495.1 uncultured Oscillospiraceae bacterium | reverse complement strand
TCAGAAAGCCGATGCAAGCTTGCTTGCAAGAGGATTTTTGACCCCAACATCATTTGATTACTCTTTGTGGTTGATATAGTTGATCAGTCCGCCCTCGCTGATAATCTTCTGCATAAATGGAGGGAAAGCCTGTCCTTCAAAGCTCTTTCCTGTTGTCAGATCGGTGATCACACCTGTATTAAAGTCAATATCTACCTGATCGCCTGCCTGAATTGCCTTGCTTGCCTGTGGACACTCGATAATCGGAAGACCGATGTTGATTGCATTGCGGTAGAAAATTCTTGCGAATGTCTCTGCAATTACGCAGCTGACACCGGCTGCCTTGATCGCGATCGGCGCATGCTCTCTGGAAGAACCACATCCAAAATTCTTATCTGCGACAATAATATCGCCCTTATTTACTTTATTAATGAAATCCTTATCAATATCCTCCATGCAGTGCTTTGCCAACTCTGTCGGATCAGAAGAATTTAAGTAACGTGCCGGAATGATTACATCCGTATCTACGTTATCACCGTATTTAAATACGCGTCCATTTGCTTTCATATTACTTTACCTCCTTCGGACCGGAGATCTTTCCGGTTATCGCACTTGCAGCTGCAACATATGGGCTCGCCAGATAGACTTCACTGGTAACATCTCCCATACGGCCTACAAAGTTACGGTTGGTTGTGGAAACACATCTCTCATGTGCAGCCAGAATACCCATGTATCCGCCAAGGCATGGTCCACAGGTCGGTGTGCTGACAACAGCTCCTGCCTGAATGAATGTCTGAACCAGTCCCTCTTCGATTGCCTGAAGGTAAATTGCCTGAGTAGCCGGGATCACAATACAGCGCAGTCCCTTCTTTACCTTTCTTCCCTTTAAAATCTCTGCTGCCGCACGAAGATCCTCGATACGGCCGTTTGTACATGATCCGATTACAACCTGATCAATTGCGATATCGCCCACCTCGTCGATCGTGTGCGTGTTCTCTGGCAGATGCGGGAAGGATACGGTTGGCTTTAAGCTGCTAAGATCAATGGTGTAGGAAGCGGTATACTCTGCATCCTCGTCTGCCTCATAAACCTTGTATTCCTTTATGGAATGCTCCTTCATGTATGCGATAGTCTGCTCATCTACCGGGAAGATACCATTCTTTCCACCAGCCTCAATTGCCATGTTTGCGATACACAGACGATCATCCATGGAAAGGTACTGGATACCATCACCTGTAAACTCCATGGACTGATACAGTGCGCCGTCTACGCCGATCATTCCGATGATATGTAAGATAACATCCTTTCCGGTTACGTACTCAGCCGGCTTTCCAGTCAGTACAAACTTAATTGCTGACGGAACCTTAAACCATGCTTTACCTGTTGCCATACCTGCTGCCATATCGGTACTTCCCACACCAGTGGAGAACGCGCCGAGTGCGCCGTAGGTACAGGTGTGGGAATCGGCACCGATTACAACATCACCTGCTACAACCAGTCCTTTTTCCGGAAGAAGCGCGTGCTCAATTCCCATCTCGCCTACATCAAAGAAATTAGTGATCTCGTTGCAGCCTGCAAATTCTCTTACACATTTGCAATGCTCTGCGGACTTGATATCCTTGTTTGGAACAAAGTGGTCAAGTACGAGTGCGATCTTGTCCTTATCAAATACTCCTTTTTTGTCAAAGCGATCCATCTCGTGAATCGCTACCGGAGAGGTAATGTCATTGCCTAAAACAAGGCTCAGATCTGCCTCAATCAGCTGTCCGGCCTTTACCTCTGGCAGCCCTGCTGCTGCAGCCAGAATCTTTTGCGTCATCGTCATTCCCATAATAGAAATCTCCTTGCTGTAAATATCTGCTCTTTTGCTGCGCCAAGTGGCGCATTGCTTAAGAGTGCCTAAGAAAGAAGGCAGCTGCCCCTGCGACTGCCTGATTCCCTGCATTGTTATTTATTTTACTGGATATTGTAGGGATAGTCAATGACTTTTTCTGCCCAGTTTACCCGTCCAAATTTTAGGTAAATTTCATGCTCGCATGAAAATTTACCTAAAGTTTTGGACGGAGGAAGCGCCTTTAAATGAGTAAAACAGCTGCGTAGCAGCGACTAAGCCCGAAAGGGCGGTTTTACGAATTGGCGCTTGTAAACTGGTCATAACAATAATCACCTCGTAATATCATCCCCAATCTGATCAATTACACCTTCACCAGAGCCATTTGATACAGTTCCTTCCTCGAAGAGGTCATCCAAATCACTCCCGGTTTCATTGAAGATCGTCTCGTTTGTAGACTCCACAGCAGTTGGGGATTCAAATGTGCGTGTTGCCTTTTCGGTACTCTCTGCACTTGTACTTTTCGTAGTGTTCTCTCTGGTACTGTTTGTACTTGTAGTGCTTTCTCTGGTATTGTTGGTACTCGTAGTATTTTCTTTGGTACTCTTCGTACTTGTGGTACTTTCTTTGCTGCTCTGCGTCGTCTGCTTTGCAGGAACATTTGAATTGTTGTTATCTCTGCAGGCCGCAAACAGTACTGACATTACAATTGCAATTGTTAAAACAGCGAAACGTTTCATGGTAATCTCCTTCCTCACATTCCGATCTGCCTGTTTTCCAAATCGGATTTACGCTTTTAGTATGTGAGAAAAGAGCATTTTCCTCCCTGGTAATAACTGGCAGGAAAATGCTCTTTAAGCTATATTACGATGTTGGGGGCAAAAGGCATTTTGACCCCTTTAATTGCGCTGCTGCTGTTTTCTCAGACCATCGTTTCACATTTCGTAGCCGGAAAGTGTATCCAGTATTGTATCAATGCTTTCTTTACTTACCGTATTGACTTCATCGGAATCATCCATGGAAACGTAATAATACGCATCGTCATCGGTTGTATTTCCGATTGTGAGCTTTAAGGTCACTTCCTCATCAACCGACGTGTATGTCAATGTCAGAACAGTTGCACCGTCCGTCAAACCGTAGTTTGCCTTTTCCGTCTCGTCTGCATAGTAGTCGGCACAGTCGTTGAATGTCAGACCAACCATATTGACAAGCAGATCGTGAATGTCGTCGTCCTCGTCCACACGCTTTGTCTTATCATCCTGTGAGAATACCCAGCGTGTTACTTCTACCATCTCTACTGTTTCTTCCTCAGATTCCTCTTCTGAAGAATCCCTTACAGTTTCCGCTTCTGTTGCTGCCTCAGAAGTCTGTGCTTGTGTCGTTTCTGCTTCGGATGCACCACTTTCGCTTTCGGCTTCATCCGATGTATCCTCTGAAGTCTCTGCCTCTGTAGTTGCCGGCTCCTCGGTAACTTCTTTTTCCATCTCAAGTGTTACGCCATCCTTTACCAGCTGCACATTTGAAATGGATGTACTGGTAATCGTCGGGAAACTCTCCTTCGCCTGCAATGTAGATAAATCATTGCTCATAGCTGTCACATAGGATGATGAAATCGTATAGATATCATCTGCTCCGTCTACTTTTGCATAATAATCGGAGCTGTAACTGTTTACACTTCCGATCAGAACAGTCACTTCACTATCGTCAGACCCCTTAGCCGTGATCGAAAGAGACGGCTCATCAAGACCATAGACAGACAGATCATCCTGCACTTCTTCCAGCTTTCTTTCTGCCTGAAACGCTTTCATGTCAGAGGAAAGTGTTGTAAGATAGCTCTGCGTAACCGGGAAATGTTCATCATCGTCATAACTCCAGGTCTCATTTTCAGTGTCATAACTGAATGAAAATGTACCGTAGCTGTTTGTGTAGCTGATTGCAACCGGCTCCTCAATCTGACTCAGATAAAAGGTATTTGCTTCTTCCTGTGCCTTTGACTCCTCAGCTGCCTTTTCTTCGTTGTGCTGATTGAGCAATACAATCCCACCGTATGCACCGCCGAGGACAGCAAGCGCACCAACTAAGCTAAGTAATTTTTTTGTACTTTTCGTCATTGCCATATTTTATGCCTTTCTTCTGCGAATCCATACAACAAGACCGCACACAATTGAGAATACAGGAATGATCACGGTAAACAATGATGTCCACATGCCGGAATTGGTTACCGTATTGTAGGTGACAGAAAGGCTCTTAGCCGGGATTGAAACGTTCTGCACATCATCAAAGTAGGATGATACGATATTGACAAACTCGTTTAAGTTTTCAATTCCGCTGAAATTTCCGATCAGACTGTTATCAATCATAGAAGCTGCCGAGATAACTGTCAGCTTTGAATCTGCTGTCGGCGTTTCAAGCCATCCGTCACCGCTTCCGATCGTAACATCCGACATTACATCTTCCAAACTGCTCTGTTCTTCTGTCTCATTTTCAGTAGATACTTCTTCTGATGCTGCTTCTGACGTTACTTCTTCTGTAGATACTTCTTCTGCAGAAGCGGACTCGGATGCTGCTTCTTCACTGGATGCATCCTCTGCCAGACTAGATGCTGACTCATCTTCACTTTCTTCCTCTGGCACTGTCTTCTGTGCGGCTGCTGCCAGAATAAACTGCGTTGCTTCTGTGCTGTTTCCTTCTCTGAATGCGTTGCTGCTTGTTGTCAGAAGCGTCGTAAGTGTAACATCAGACGGTGTATTTTCTGATTCTGTCATACCGGCTACAGCGCCTACTAAGATATTGCTTGTGCTTGCTACATTTGTGCTGTCACTTGTAATGATCGGCAAAAAGTAGAATGCACTCTGTGCTCTCTGATAGTAACGATCACGATCTCCGATATAAGAATTAACCATAGTCATACCGTAATCTTCCATCAAGGCATCAAAATTTGTAAGGTCTGTGTCTGTCACACCGCGAAGAAGAAGTACATTTCCACCCTGATACAAATAGTTATGAATTTCTGTATATTCATCTGTTCCAAGATCACTCGTAGGATTGTTGATTACAAGAAGATCGCAATCATCCGGAATGGATGCTGTCTCAACCAGATTTAAGTTTGCTGTTGTCATACTGTTTTTCGTCAGCAGATCACCCAAGTCTGAGCTGATTGCGGATTCACCATGACCTCTGAGCAGATAAATCTTCTTGTCATTTTCTGCTGTTACGGATGAGATTGCACTTGCCAGCTGTCCCTCTGCGTCAAATTCCGTTTCTGTTGAACTGTAACTGTAGTAATTCATCTGTGACACAATGATATCACTAAACGGGATTGACTGTGTCTTATCGGTCTCTGCGCAGGATACCACCACATAGTTGGAAGATGTGCTTGTGCTGTATGAAGATGAAGAACCCAGACCATATTTTGTGAGGATTTCCGGATGAAGAACCGGATCCACGTAGCTTACCGTTACCTTTGATGAAAGGTCATTGTAAATTGCCATAAACTTTTCGATTCTGGAATCCACATTTCCTGTCTCAGCGATTACTTCAATCGTAACATCCTTATCAAGACTGTTTAACAGATTCTTTGTTGTATCTGAAATGCTAAAGATACCAGTTTCACTCAAATCAACAGTCAAAAATTTAGACGGAAGCTGTCCTATAATCAGATTTACTACTACAATGATCGCCAATACAATTGCCGTCACCGCCAAGCTGAAGCTTCCGTTCTTCAGCTGCAGCGCGGATGAAATCTTTACGCCCGAAGGCTTTTTTTCTTTCTTTTTTTTGTTGTCCATTCCTGCCTGCTTTCCTCTCATTTTTATTTTTGCAGTTCATATATCTGCTAAATCATGCTAACACAAAGTTTAACTCCATCTTCTCTTCTGGATTACCTGTGTTGTAAGGAAAATGCACGCGGCACTGATTGAAATCAGCTCTACGGCTCCCTGCACATCAAATACATAGTCATATACGAAGCTGTTCATTACTTTCGCGAATGCAATCTTCTCGATCAATCCCGGAATCAGACCTTCGTATGCGCCCGAATTCACAACGTAAACGATTACAAGTGCTGCTGCTCCCACCAAAAACAGGATACCGGAAGCCGGAATGCTCTTTGTCATTACATAGACAATGATCACAAGAAGCGCCAGAAGCACAAAGCAGCCGATAAGAGATGCAACCGCTGTATTTGGAATATAGGATGACAATCCGTTTGAGAGATTGATCAAAAGCAATGTGATAATGCTTCCTACCGCTGCAATAATTACACTCTCAGTCATGGAAGAGATCAGCATACCAATCGACACGTATGCACATCCCACAAGGAAATAAATCAGTATTGTGGAATAATCTACCTTGAAATATGCTGTTCCGGTGCTCTTAATGATAAGCGGGCACAGACAAAAGATCAAACACGGAATCGCAACAACCGCAGCCATGGAAAAAAACTTTCCAAGAACAATCTGAGGTACTGATACAGGAGATGTCAAAAGCAGCTGATCCGTTTTGGAGTGACGCTCATCCGAAAAGCTTCTCATTGTCAGAAGCGGTACTGTCAGCACAAAAACAATGGCAGAAGCGCTTAATGTATAAGCAAAATACGGATATCCGTAATTCATGTTGTAAACCATAAAATAAATACCGGTAACAAGCACAACAGCAGCTATAAACACCGGTCCGATCATGGACGTGAAATAGGATTTAAATTCTCTGTTAAATATTGCTTTCATCGTCGTCCTCCTTCGCCTGCTCTGCCTCTTTTACCGTCATTTCAGCAGTCTTTTTGATCTCATTCATTTCTTCCTCATGTGCCTTATTATCAGCAGTCAGCTCCATGAATACATCCTCAAGAGTTGCCTTGGAATATCTCATCTCGTAGATTGGCCAATTTTTCTGTGCACAGATGTCAAACACAGCTTCGCGTACATCCGCACCATCCGTGCGCACCTCAAAGGAAACTACATTCAACTTCTGATTTTCTTCTGTAGCCTCTGCCAGTGATGCCGTCACTACATGAAGAAGCTTTTCAAATGCACTCTTTGCCTCACTGCCCGGTGCTTTCACACTGATTTCAAGCATCGCGTCGCTGTCCATGTAGTGCATCAGATTCTCAGTAGTATCACTTGCTACAAGCTTTCCGTGAGAAATAATTAAAATCTCATCGCACACGGCGCTGATCTCAGAAAGAATATGGGAACTTAAAATAACAGTATGCTCCTTCGCCAGTTCCTTGATCAAAGAACGGATTTCAATGATCTGAATCGGGTCAAGACCTACTGTAGGCTCATCGAGAATGATGATCTCCGGCATGCCAAGAACGGCCTGTGCCAGACCAACTCTCTGTCTGTAACCTTTGGAAAGATTCTTGATCAGTCTCTTGGCAACTGATACAAGACCTGTCATTTTCATGGCACTCAAAACGCTTTCCTGCTTTTTCTTTGCCGGAATATTCTTTAAATCTGCCGCAAAATCCAAATATTCCCACACTGTCATATCTGTATATAACGGTGGAATCTCAGGCAGATATCCGATATATTTTTTTGCTTCCTCCGGCTCTTTCACAATGTCATGTCCGTTGATTAAAACGGTACCCTCCGTTGGACCGATATATCCGGTCATCATATTCATGGTCGTCGACTTTCCGGCTCCATTTGGGCCTAGGAATCCATAAATCTTCCCCGGTTCCAGACGAAAACTCAAGTGATCAACAGCCACATGATTTCCATACTTTTTCACCAGACCTGTTACTTCAATCAAAGTATTGTCCTCCTGCATCCTCATTTTGTCAGCTTTTATTATCGCTGTACAATTGGTTACTATGTTATGTTCTGAATGTGACCACTTTTTGAAAACTTTATGTCTATTGTTTGTCCTTCTGTGAAAATTTGTTGAAATTTTCATTACAGTTCGTGCGCTTTTGTGAATGGACTTCCCGAAAAAGTTACAGTTCACGGGATGCTGATTTTAAATTTGGTATTGACTTATCACTCTTTGAGTATTATATTAGACTTCAATATGGTAAAGCACCATAGCAAATCACTGCATCTCACCGGTCTGTGACCGCCCGATAATATCTAATGCAGTGATAAGGAGGTTTCTTTATGGGAAGAGTTTATAATTTTTCCGCTGGCCCGGCTGTACTGCCGGAGGAAGTGCTGCAGGAGGCTGCGGCTGAAATGCTTGACTATCAGGGAAGCGGTATGTCCGTCATGGAGATGAGCCACCGTTCCAAGGTCTATGACAAAATCATTAAGGACGCAGAAGCTGATTTGCGTGAGTTGATGAACATCCCGGACAATTACAAGGTTCTGTTCTTACAGGGCGGTGCATCCCAGCAGTTCGCCATGATTCCGATGAACCTGATGAAAAACAAAAAAGCGGACTATATCGTGACTGGTCAGTGGGCAAAGAAGGCTGCAAAAGAGGCTGAGCTTTATGGTGAGGTTCACGTAGTTGCTTCCAGTGCAGATAAGACATTTTCTTACATTCCGGATTGTTCTGATCTTCCAATCGATGACGATGCCGATTATGTTTATATTTGTGAAAACAATACAATCTACGGCACGAAATTCCACACGCTCCCGAATACAAAAGGAAAAACACTTGTAGCAGATATCTCTTCGTGCTTTTTGTCAGAGCCGGTTGATGTTACAAAATATGGTATGCTTTACGGCGGTGTTCAGAAAAATGTAGGCCCTGCCGGTGTTGTCATTGCTATTATCCGTGAAGATCTGATCACTGAGGATGTCCTTCCTGGTACACCGACTATGCTTCGCTACAAGATTCACGCAGATGCCGGTTCTCTTTACAATACACCTCCATGCTATGGTATTTATATCTGCGGTAAGGTCTTCAAGTGGCTCAAGAAGATTGGCGGACTTGAGGAAATGCAAAGACGCAACAAAGAAAAAGCAAAGATTCTCTACGATTATCTTGACTCCAGCAAGCTGTTCCACGGCACTGTTGAACCGTCTTCCCGTTCTCTGATGAATGTTCCTTTCGTTACAGGCGATGCCGATCTGGATGCGAAATTTGTAAAGGCTGCCGAGGCTGCCGGTTTCGTAAATCTCAAGGGACACCGTACTGTCGGTGGTATGCGTGCAAGCATCTACAATGCTATGCCAAAGGAGGGTGTTGAAGCACTTGTTGAATTCATGAAGAAGTTTGAGGAGGAGAATCTGAAATGAAAAATATTTATTGCTTAAATCCGATTTCCAAAGCCGGAATGAGCCGTCTTGACTCTGCATATTCTGTCATTGATTCTCTTGAAAATGCCGATGCTGTTTTGCTTCGCAGTGCTTCTATGCACGAGCTGGCACTTCCGGATTCTCTTCTGGGTATCGGTCGTGCCGGTGCCGGTGTCAACAACATTCCTCTCGAAGCATGTGCGAAAAAGGGTATCGTTGTATTTAATACACCCGGTGCAAATGCAAATGGCGTAAAGGAGCTTGTCATTGCCGGACTGATGCTTGCTTCCCGTGATATCGCAGGCGGCTGCCACTGGGTTCGCGAAAATAAGGATGATCCGAATATTGCCAAAAATGCAGAAAAAGCAAAGAAAGCTTTCGCCGGAAATGAAATTAAGGGAAAGAAGCTTGGTGTAATCGGACTTGGTGCGATCGGTGTGCTTGTTGCGAATGCAGCAAGTGAGCTTGGCATGGAAGTCTATGGCTGCGATCCATATTTAAGTATTCAAAATGCAGTTCGTCTCTCCCATCATATCAATATTGTGAAGAGTAATGAAGAAATTTACAGCCAGTGTGATTATATCACCATCCACGTGCCTGCGCTTGATTCCACGAAGGGCATGTTAAATAAAGATGCATTTGCGATGATGAAGGATGGCGTGAAGATCTTAAACTTTGCAAGAGATATTCTCGTAAATGATGCTGATATGGCAGCTGCTCTTGCAAGCAAAAAAGTTTCCAGATACGTTACAGACTTCCCGAATCCGGCTGTTGCCAACATGACAGGCGCACTGGTTCTTCCTCATCTGGGTGCTTCTACCGAAGAATCTGAGGAAAATTGTGCAGTCATGGCTGTTAATCAGATCATGGATTATCTGGAAAATGGAAATATTGAGAACTCTGTAAACTATCCAGCATGCAGCTTGGGCTATAGAAAGAAGGCGGCACGTATCTGTGTATGCCACTACAACCGCCCGAATGTTATCAGTCAGCTGACTTCTCTGTTTGGTGAAGCCGGTGTCAACATCAGCGATATGGTTTCTAAAAGCCGCGGTGAGTATGCATATGCAATGTTCGATGTGGAAGCACCGGTAAGCGATGAGTTTGAGAAAAAGCTTGAAGCGATGGAAAATATTATCCGAATCCGTATTCTGTGATTCAGATGATGTTGGGGTCAGAAGGCTTTCTGACTTTTTGCCCCTGGTATCATGATATTCAAAAAGCAGCAGCGCAGATTTCATAGCAAATCTGTACTGCTGCTTTCTCTTCTTTCATTTAGGTACCAATCAGCAAACAATCGCAGCTTTTAGTTCCTCCGGGGAGTGAATCTCATATGGATGACAATTTAAGCGAATCGTCGAATGCGTACACGCACCAGTCTCTTTTTCTGTAAGCGTCTGTCCACAAAATGCTTCCCACGCTGCCTTCGTTGGCACACCATAGCGTTGCAGCGCAAAGACTTCCTCATATTCGTGCGCCAACAGCTTTGGATCGGAATAAAAATCAGTGCCGCAAGTCATGCGCACACCTTCTCTTACGCAATATTCCACTGCCCTTTGGTGTGCCAGAACAGCTGGCCGCGCATGTGCCGCAAAAAACGGTGCTGCCTGCATTGGACTACTGCCAGCGGCAAGAAGCTGATATACGGATGCTGTTGGTACATAGAGAATGTTGCCCGCTGCCAGCCCATGAGCCTGTCTTTTATTCATATAAATGCCATGCTCGACCGAATCCGCACCTGCTTCAATGCACCAGTCCAGGCTGTCGCCACCCCAGGTATGAACCATAACAAGCTTTCCAACCGCATGATAGTCCTGTACCAGCTTAAAGAAGGTTTCTTTTTTCATCGTTGGAATTAATACATTTTCCGGAGCAGCACCAACGCCGCCTGTTGCAAAGATTTTGACCCAGCGGGCTGTATGCGCCTTTGCCTGCGTCTGAAACACATTGTCCGCAGCATTTTCACCGCTCACCATCTTGCAGCATTCAACGACCGAAAGTGCATGCTCTGCAGCACACGGCTTCCACACCTCTGCCCGAATGCTTTCCAATCCGCCTGCATCGCGAATCACCCGAAAGCCCATCGCAGACAGTTCACTCAGGCAATGTTGGATTCGACTCGCAATACTCTCTGCACTTCTTTTTTCCTGATCGTCATGATCAAAGTCGGTCCAGCCTGCATGAAGATGAAAATCAACAAAACCCGGAATCTCATATTGCACCGACCTGCTCTTGTTTAAACTGCTTGGATCATTTAAATTTGCCTGTTCCACATAAATTTCTTTTATCCAGTCTGCTTTCTTTTCCATATTTTCTCCAGTTTCCTCTCATTGACTTTCCTTCACACAAGCAACACACACCGAAATGGAATCGATTTTCCTTCTATGTCTCTCGTTTTTCGCAGTCAATTCTTTACTCCAGATATGGCAGCTTCGGCACACTGTCAAGCAACAGCCTCCCATACTCAGTCTTTGGATTTGCAAAAAAGGCTTCTTTCTCTCCTGTCTCCTCGATCTGACCATTCCGCATAACTGCCACCTCATCACAAATATCATAAATAACACCCATATCATGTGAAATAAAAAGAATCGTCAGCCCCATTTCCTGCTTTAATTCCTTAATCAGCTGTAAAATACGCTGCTGAACGGATACATCAAGTGCACTAGTCGGCTCGTCCGCGATCAAAAGCTTCGGTGAAACACAGAGTGCTCTTGCCAGTGCAATTCGCTGTTTTTGCCCGCCAGAAAAGGACGATGGAAAGCGTGAAAGTGTATTCTTTGGAAGTTCCATGCGCTGTACCCATTCCTGACAGCTTTCCTTTACATGCGCCCTGTCTGTTATTTTGTGAAACAGCATAGCATCGGATAAAATTTTTCCAATCGTATGCTTTGGATTTAAAGACCCTTCCGGATTCTGGAATACCATCTGAATTTTTTGGTGCTGTGCGCGTCTCTGCTGGGAGCGATTCTGCCATATGCCCCTTCCAAAAGCGCCGTTTTTGTCATAACCAATCATATGATATCCTGTCATAAGCGGCTCACCCTCAAAGAAGATCTCGCCCTCATCTTCTTTGAGTAATCCGGTAATAACCTTTGCGAGTGTGGACTTTCCAGAGCCGGACTCTCCAACCAGACCCAGCACGGTATGCTCTTTTATTTTCAGGCTGACATCCTTTAGTGCCAGAAAATCCCTATAAGACACCCGGATATTTTGAATTTCCAGCAATGTATCGCTCATTTACTCACACTCCTTTCGATGCGGAACACGCAAAATTGCAGCCAAAAGTTGTTTTGTATACGCATTCTGCGGTGCCTGCAAAAGCTGTTTTGTCTCAGCACTCTCCACGATTTTTCCACTATGCATGACAGCGAGATGGCTGCAGATGTTTGCCGCCGCTGCCAGATTGTGCGTGACAAATAAAATGGCAAAATTCATCTCTTTCTGTAAGGTCTGAATCAAATTCAGTGTCTTCTTCTGAACCGTCACATCGAGCGCAGTCGTCGGTTCATCGCACAAAAGTACATCCGGATTGCATGCAAGCGCTATGGCAATGAGAATACGCTGGCACTGTCCGCCGGAAAGTTCGGACGGATAACGATCTTTCCCGGATAATTCTTCCCAAAGATCAAGGCGCATAAGCAGCTTCTCTGCCCGAAGATGAGCCTCTTTTTTAGAAACATTCTGACGAATCATAATGACTTCTGTAAGTTGTTTAAACACAGGACAGAGCGGATCAAGTGCGCTCATCGGATTCTGAAAAATCATTGCCACATTGCCATCTATCTGTTTTTCCTCACACTGTTCTTTTAGATTATCTGGCAGCAACCCGGCTATACTTTTTAGCGTCAATGTTTTTCCCGAACCGGATTCTCCAACCAGACCAAGCGTCTCTCCCCGCCGCAATTGCAAAGAAAGATGATCGACTAAAGGTCGGCCATCTTTTCCTGTCACTGTCAAATTTTTTACGAATACGATTGGTTTTGAATCAGTCTGCATTTCCATAAAACTCTTACGTCCTTTCTTCTCTTAACGGAATCGATCTGCCAGACCATCTCCAATAAAGGAGAGCGCCACTCCGGTATACACGACAAACATGCCCGGCAGCACGGAAAGCCACCATGCTGTTGTCATAAAGGACTGTCCCTCCGAAATCATAGTCCCCCAGTCCGGTGTCGGCGGTGCAATGCCAATACCAAGATAACCGAGCGTTACAATGATGACAAGAAGACCAACCATATCGCTCATCAAAAGAACAATTGCCTGTGGAATGATATTCGGAAGCAGCTCACAAAATAGAATCCGCAAATCGGAATAGCCAAGAATCCTTGCTGCAGCAATCCATTCAGAATTTTTCAGCGTCGCGCTCTGTCCTCGCGCCACTTTACAGTAGATCAGCCAGCCTACCAGCAAATAGGTAATAAAAATTCCGTGAGAACCGGCACCGGATGCGAATGCAATGACAATGACAAGCAGATAAAACGGAAATGCAATGAAAGTATCCGTCGCCAGCCCGACCAGCCATTCAATTACACCTCCGAAATATCCAGCGGCCATTCCAAGAAAAATGCCGATAAAAAATGGCGCAATCTCTGCCATGACCATGATCCACAGATCAGTTCGCGCCGCATATAACGTTCTTGTGAATAGATCACGCCCTAACTGATCGGTTCCAAACCAGTGCTTTGCCCCAGGCTTTTGAAGAAATTCAACAAGATTTTGTTCCAGCGGATCATACGGGCAAATCACGGGAGCAAGCACAGCCAGCACCACCAGTATGCCCATCATCACAAGACCGATGAGTAACGTCGGCGCATGTGTATTTTTTTGTTTTTTTCTTTTTCCTTGCTTCATAATAATATACGCCTTCGCCCTTTCTGTTTCCGTTGCTCTTTTGTTTTCTTCCAGTATTATTTCTATTTTGTTTTTTCTTTTTTTCTTTTTGCTGTCACTGCTTTCACGCTTTTGCCATACGCGGATCAAGCTTCTTTGCAATCAAATCAACCGCCAGACTAATAAGAATGACAAAAAAAGCACAATACAGCGTAATACCCTCTACAAGTGGAAAATCACGGTTTGAAATCGCCTCAAATAACAGCTTTCCAATTCCCTTTACGGCAAAGACCTGTTCAACGACAAGTGTTCCGCCTATCAGATAAGACAAATTGACAGAAAGCAGCATGAGTGTCGGCACAACCGCATTGTGAAGCACATGCTTCCATAAAATTACACGCCTTGGCAGTTTTGTCGCGCGAAGTGTAATCACAAAGTCAGCATCAAGTGTCTCAATTAACTGTTCGCGCATGGAACGCACAAGCGGCGGAATCTGACCAAAAGATACTGTGACGGACGGAAGAATGAGACTATAAATCATCCCGCCAGTTCCCTTCCCAAGTCCGCCAACCGGAAACCATTTCAAATTAACCGAAAAAAACAGAATTAAAATCAATCCGACCCAGAAAACAGGCATTCCGTGTGTCACAGTCGGCACAATACGAATCACGTGATCTACAATGCCGTCCTTATGTGTCGCTGCTGCAAAGGAAAGAAGCAGGGCTGCGATAATGGAGATTGTCATCGACATAGCAACTAATAAAAGGGTCACGGGCGCATATTGCAAAATCAGGCTGCGGCAGGATATTCCATACTTAATCGAATTTCCTGTATCCGCATGCAAAAATACATTCTGTAAAAAAATCAAAAACTGTGTTCCAATCGAATCATTTAAATGAAGCTGCTCTCTTAACTGATTGACAGCCTCATTTGTTGCATGTTCTCCAAGTACCATGACAACCGGATCACCCGGCACGAGACGAATCAAAAGAAAAACAGCCACCGTAACAAGCGCAATGACAAGAGCTGCCCGAAGGAGCACTCTTGCCATCACTTGATGCGTTATATTCGTATTTGCATTATTCTTCAAAATAAACATCCTCAAAATGTACACTTCCATTCGGCAGAACCGTAAAGCCTTCTACATCATCACGCAGTCCGACTACATTTTCGGAATTATACAGCGGGATGTATGGAACTTCGTCTGCCAGTATCTGCTGCAATTCTTCATAAACAGCTGCACGATCGTCCCCGTCCGGTGTCACCTGTCCCTTTCTCATCAGATCTGCTGCTGTCTCGTTGTTATAGGATGTCCAATAGCACTTGCTCCATCCGTCCGGATCGACCTGAAATGCAAAAATGGAATTGGCATCCGGGTAATCGGCTGTCGCGCTGTTGATCATCATAGAGAAGTTCAGCTCACGGAAATCAGAACGGAATGTGGAGATCTCCTGTGCGTTGATCTCAATGTTGATTCCAATCTGTGCACCCGCCGCCTGAATGATCTGCGCCTCCTGAAGACGTGTATTATTTCCGGATGCAATGCTGATCGTGGTATCAAATCCATCCGGATATGCAGACTTTGCCAACTCTTCTTTAGCAGCATCAATGTCGTAGGACAGTGCATTTACAGTATCGTTTGTCTGATACAAAAGAGCACGCGGCAAAACGGTATTTGCAACCTCTGCATAGCCAAAAGTCAGCGCCTGTGTCAAAGCATCTTTGTCGATTGCCATCGCAAGTGCACGGCGCACATGTTCATCACTAAAATGCTCATCCAATGTATTAAAGAACAGTTCTTCTACGTTGTAGCTGGCACTCGTCGCCGTCTTGGTCTCGGCATTGCTGTCGACTGTTGCTGCACTACTTAAAGACAGATCCTCAATTCCATCAACCTCACCTGCGAGCAGCTGATTTAATTTCTGATTGTCATCGTCTACTACCTTATAGACCAGCTCATCCAGATACGGCTTTCCTTCCTGCCAATAATATTCATTTTTTACAAAGGTTAAGTCACCGGATGGATCCCACTTTGATACGACAAACGGGCCAGTACCAACCGGATTCTTGAAAAACTCTTCCTCGGTCTTTCCGCCAAAATCCTTTGGAATGATTCCATTTGAGAAATTCGCAAGCTCGGAAAGAAACGGTGTATAGGCAGTTCCAAGTGTAATCTGTACGGTCTTGTCATCGACTGCCTCCACCGAAGTCACGTCTGCCTCGATTGGAAGAGAACCGCCCACCTCAAGATGGCGCTCGATGGAAAACTTAACATCCTCTGCCGTCACATCTGTGCCATCGCTAAACTTTAAGTCATCGCGCATCGTAAAGGTATAAACCAGACCGTCATCACTGATCTCATGGCTTTCTGCCAGCCAATCGGTAATATTTCCGTCATTATCAAATGTTACCAGTGACTCAAAAACCTTGTCAATTGCAAATGCATTGTTGGCTGTAATCTCTTGATGAAGATCAAAAGATGTCGTAGAATCTGCTCTGGCATAGGTGAAGGTTCCACCAGAAACTGGCTCCTCATCTGCCAAAGCCAGTGTGCTGGCTCCAAGACTGAAAACGGCTGCTGCCGCTACTGCTGTAAGAATGTGATGTTTTCTCATAATCGTACCATTCCCTTTCTTTTTCTGAAACAAGCTTTCGCTTATCAACAAAGAACTCCTCATAATAGTTTAACTGCTTGAACTCTATCATACCATGATATTTTTTTCTGTCAACAAAATAAAAGGTGGATTTTTCCTATACTTTGATATAGTCTATTCCTATATCAGTTCCCTTTCAATTTTTTTGAATCACATGCGGCTTCCATCTTGGATAAATCATCCACGCAGCAATGCCGACTGCCACAAGCACACGCAATGCCCACAGCAGATACGCGCTCATCGAATATGCTGCATTCTGCTCATACGGTGACAACGATACTGAGATTAAAACATGGTGCAGCAAAAAAATCTCATATGAATATTTTGAAAGCACGCCGACAAGCTTTTTTAAACTCCCACATGCCTTATTTTTTATCTGGTCAAGTGTATTTCCTGCTGCCATAAAAATCAGATACCACAAAATGCCCTCGATTGCAAACAGATACCATGTTACGCGCTCTGGAAGCGGCACAAAAATAACCGCGCATAAGGCAATAAATGCTGCCGCTCCGATGCGAAGCGACACATTTTTCACATAGCGATACAGATAAATACCGATTAGAAAAACAACCACATTCAATAAAATATCTTTGTCCACTCTTCCGGTGTTTCCAAGCAGCTGTACCATCACCAGGTAGTAAAGAATTGCTGTAATGAGTATCTGCTTTGGATAACGCGCAACGAGCGCATAAAGCGCCGGAAAGACTATGTAAAGAACGAGAATCATTCCAATAAACCACTCGCCAACCAGATAATGGCTTTGAATACCAAACAGCGATACGTATCCGTCCAGTCCGGTAAGTGTCCACAAAAAAGACAAATCAAACAGCTTGACTCCACCGCCAAAACCGCCCATCAGATAGCAGACAAAATAGGCCAGATAAAAGGATGGAAATATGCTCCACCAGCGCTTTTTATAGTAAGTCTTCAGGTCACTGCAGCGTTCATAGGAGATGCACTGCGCAGCCCCGGAAACCAGAATAAACAGCGACACGCCCTGCCAGCCAAGATACCCTTGCGCGCCAATCTTTGTTACGACAAGCGGGCTGTCCATCAAACGGGCACCCCACTCACAGTTCATATGATAAAATACGATGAGCAGCATAGCAGCTGCCCGCATCAGATCATAGGCAAAGTAACGTTTCTTACTTGCTTTTACTTTTTGCTGTTCCATCAGATCCGCCCCTCTCTCTTCGCTTGTGCTTTTGAATAGCCACAGCCGCAATAGCTCTGGCGATATAGATTATGCTCCTTTGACAGCTCTACGGAGCGCTTATAGCCATTCTTTTTCTTGAAATCCGAAAACAGCCATGCGATTCCGTATTTTTTGCCTGCTTCTCCACCGATCTCATTTAATTTTCCAGCATTTTTCATCGGGCTGATGGAAAGTGTCGTTGTGACATAGTCAAAACCTTTCTCTGCTGCAAGCTTCGCAGCTTCCTCTAAGCGCAGCCGATAACAGGCAAAACAGCGCTCACCGCCCTCATCCATCTGCTCCATTCCCTTTGTGATCTCGAAAAATCGCTGTGGGTCATATGTTCCCTCTACGAGCTGAATCGGATAAACCGTGTCTAGTTCTGAAATCAGACGTGCTTGCTCGGCGACACGCTTGCGGTACTCAGCTTCTTCTGTGATATTAGGATTGTAATAAAATACCGTGATCTTAAAATAACGGGACAGATACTCTAACACATAGCTGCTGCACGGCGCACAGCAGCTATGCAAAAAAAGGGTCGGGGCATGCCCAGCTTTTGTCTCTTTGTCAATCGTCTCTTCGAGACACTTCTGATAGTTCATTTTATTCATAAAGTTTTGTTTGGTTCCTTTCTTTTGTTTTCTTGTCTTTTTCCCCTAGGTCTATTATAATAGCTTTCATAAAAAAGGAAAGGAGTTCTTTTATTATATGGAAACAAAACTTGTTCTTCTCGGAACAGGAACGCCGAACGCCTGCCCAAATGCAAGCGGTCCGTCCTCCGCAGTTGTTGTTGGAAATCACGCGTATCTGGTTGATTTTGGGCCGGGCGTTGTCCGTCAGGCTTCCAAGGCCTATTTTAACGGTATTGATGCACTTCGCCCGGATCTTTTATGCACGGCATTTTGCACCCATCTGCACACGGATCACACTGCCGGCTACGCGGATCTGATTTTTACACCATGGGTACTCGAACGTGAGACACCGCTTAAGGTATTTGGGCCAAAAGGCTTACAGCATATGACCGACCATATCCTGGAGGCTTACGCTGCCGATATTGATTTTCGCATTCACGGATTTGAAAAAGCAAATGAAAATGGCTATAAGGTAGATGTGACCGAAATTGAAAATGAAAAAAATCCTGGGATCATCTATCAGGATGACTATGTGAGCGTGGAGGCCTTCCCGGTCAGTCATGGCACACTAATTTGCTATGGCTACAAATTTGTGACAGCGGATCGCACAATTGTAATCAGCGGCGACACTGCGCCGTTGGAATTAGTGGCACAAAAAGCTGCCGGATGCGATATTTTGCTTCACGAAGTGGAGTATGCGGCAGGTATCTCCACGCGCGAACCAAAGTGGCAAAAATACCACAGGGAAGTGCATACACTGAGTACCGATCTGGCATGGGTGGCACAGAAGGCGCAGCCAAAGCTTCTTGTGACGTACCACCGCATTTACCATATGAATATTCAGGATAATCGCAAGAATCTGGCAGCGGAGATGGCGCGCAGGGATGAAGCGATTCTGGATGAGATCAAGGCTGCAGGGTACGAAGGGTATACCGTAAACGGAAAAGACTTGGATGTCTTCTAATGAATAAGAATTCTAAATCTGCTGTTCCGGCACATGGTAGACACGTCGGTACAGCAGATTTTTTATTTTCTGATATTCCGCTTTCGTAATTGTTTTCTGATAGGTCATAATACGAAGCGGAATCGGATCTTTCCCAGGAGCAATGGATGGCTGCATATATGGGTATGGATTAAGGAAAAAGCCATTTCGCTCATAAAAGCCAATACGCCGTTTTTCAATCTCTCCTTCAGGCAATTCTACTTCAAGGCAAGTTAATTTATTTGCCTGAGTAAGGATCTCACGCAGCATCTTTCCTCCGATTCCACCATTTCGCGCTTTGCTGCTTACTGCAAAATGTTCAAAAAAAAGAAGCTCCTCAAAATCCCAGGCTGATAAAAAGCCATCTATCTCTTTTGTATCCTGATTTCTATGTATAAATACTTTGTATTCCGGATTTTCAAATAATTTTTTCTGACCTTCATAACCTCTGTATTCATCCTTTGGAAAACTCATTTCCATGATTGCATACATCGGATCGAAATCCTGTAAATTTAAAAGTTCTGTCATTATTCTTTTCTCCTTTTTGATTTAAGCAAAGTTCAATATGTTGAACTTTCAAAATATTGCTTGAACTGTCAATCTTATCGTGTTATAGTGTCCTTTGTAAAAATTTGAACGAACAAGAAAGAGGATTTTTTATGCTTCAATTTATCGAGACCGTCAACTCGGCCGTGAACAATTTTATCTGGGGTGTTCCGGCTATGGTCTGCATCTTTGGCGTTGGTCTTTATCTGAGCCTTCGCACACGTTTTCTCCAGATCCGCAAATTTCCCTACGCAATTAAAACAACACTCGGACGAATGTTTCGCAAAAAGAATGCTTCCGACGGTGCGCTGACGCCATTTCAGGCAGTATGTACCGCACTGGCCGCTACAGTCGGCACCGGAAATATTGCCGGCGTTGCCGGAGCTCTTGCCATCGGCGGACCCGGTGCCATTTTCTGGATGTGGATTTCCGCAATCCTTGGCATGTGTACAAAGTTTGCAGAGGTTACACTGGCAGTTCATTTCCGTGAGAAAAATGCAAATGGAGACTTGGTCGGCGGTCCGATGTATTACATAAAAAATGGTCTTGGCAAGCGCTGGATATGGTTGGCTTATCTGTTTGCCGCATTCGGTGTGCTGACCGTTTTTGGAACCGGAAATGCAACACAGGTCAATACCATCACGACTGCTATCAATTCTGCACTTTTAGACTTCAGCATAATCTCAGAGGATGCCGTATCAACATCGAATCTGATCATTGGTTTGATCATGGCTGCACTGGTAGCATTGATCCTTTTAGGCGGTGTAAAGCGCATCGGTCATGTAACTGAAAAGCTCGTTCCATTTATGGCATTGCTGTACATTTTGTTAGCTTTCGGTGTTATTGTACTGAATATCGGCTCGCTGCCTTCTGTTTTTGCTTCCATTTTTGAAGGTGCCTTTCAGCCGTCTGCTGTGACGGGCGGCATCGTTGGAAGCATGTTTACCAGCATGAAAAAGGGTGTGTCCCGTGGTATTTTCTCCAATGAGGCCGGACTTGGTACCGGTTCGATTGCTCATGCGTGTGCCGATACCAGAAAGCCTGTTAAGCAGGGAATGTTTGGTATCTTCGAGGTCTTTACTGATACTATTGTAATCTGTACACTGACTGCTCTTGTTATTCTTTGCAGCGGTACTTCTATTGAGTATGGTGCTGCTGCCGGTGCTGAGCTTACCATCTCCGGCTTTACTACTGTATACGGAAGCTGGGTTTCCATCTTTACCGCAGTTGCCATGTGCTGCTTTGCTTTTTCTACCATCCTTGGCTGGGGATTGTACGGTGCCCGCTGCATCGAATTTCTATTTTCCGAGAAAATCATTAAGCCTTTTATGGTAGTCTATTCCCTTGTTGCCATTGTAGGTGCAACGGCAAATCTCGGTCTGATGTGGAGCATTGCCGAAACCTTCAATGGTCTGATGGCAATTCCGAACTTGATTGCATTGTTCCTGTTATCCGGAACTGTAGTTCGTCTGACAAAAGAATATTTTGCAACAGAAGGAGCAAAATAAGAGCAACGCCCTGAGCGGCAAGACAAAGGCATCCCTAATCGGTATAAATACCGAATGGGGATGCCCTTTTTATCTTCTGTTCTCGATACAGCCCCTTAGCTTAACTCGAACATACCATGATACAGCTGATAGTATTTTCCTTTTTGCTCCAGAAGATCATCGTGATCGCCTCGCTCGACGATCTCTCCATGCTCAAGTACCATGATCGCATTGGAATTGCGAACGGTACTCAAACGATGCGCGATTACAAAGACGGTTCTTCCTTCCATCAGCTGATCCATACCTCTCTCAATCAATGCCTCAGTACGGGTATCGACAGACGAAGTAGCCTCGTCGAGAATGAGCACAGGCGGATCGGCGACTGCTGCACGCGCGATCGCAATAAGCTGACGCTGTCCCTGTGACAAATTCGCGCCATCGGCAGTCACGAGTGTATCGTAACCATGTGGAAGACGTCTGATAAAGGAGTCGGCATTTGCTATCTTTGCGGCTTTCTCGATCTCATCCTGCGTTGCATCGAGCTTTCCAAAGCGAATATTCTCAGCAACTGTTCCCGTAAACAGGTGTGTGTCCTGAAGAACAATGCCTAACGAATGGCGAAGTGCATCCTTCTTGATATCGCGCACGTCAATTCCATCATAAATGACAGAACCGCCCCGTACATCGTAGAAGCGATTGATCAGATTCGTGATTGTGGTCTTTCCGGCTCCGGTGGAACCGACAAATGCAATCTTCTGACCCGGCTTTGCATACAGACTGATCTGCTTTAAGATCACCCGGCTATCGTCATAGCCAAAGTCCACATGATCAAATCGCACATCTCCCTTTAATTCAACCAGCGTGCCGTCCGGCTTTTGCCATGCCCAAAGACCCGTCTTTTCCTTCGTTGGAATCAATATGCTGTTTTCTTTTTTCACACAGACAAGATCCGTCTTTCCCTCATCAACCTCTGGCTCCATATCCATTACCTTAAATACACGCTCAGCTCCGGCAAGTGCAGCCAGTAAGAAATTGCTCTGCTGCGTAAACTGGTTGATTGGAAGAGCCGCCTGACGCACAAAAACCAAGTAACTTGCAAGGCTTCCCAGATCAGTATGACCACTTAAAGCTAACAGACCACCAAGCACTGCAACGATCGCATAATTGATATAGGAAATGCTGACAACCATAGGAACCATTGTAGCGGCATAGCCCTGTGCACCGGTTCCGGCTTTTCTGAGTTCTTCATTTTTTGTGCAAAACTCTTCAAAGCTTTTTTGTTCATGGTTGAATACTTTAATGACTTTCTGACCACTGATCATCTCCTCGATGTAACCATTTAACTCACCGAGACTTGCCTGCTGCTTTGCATAATATTGCTTACTTTTCGTACCGCTGAAACGGATATACCAAAGCATAAAGCCATAGCAAACTGTTACGATCAAGGACAGCTTCCAATTTAAAATATAGAGAACCAAAAGTGTTCCAACCATCTGAATGAATGTCTGAATGACCATCGCGAAGCTGTTGTTAAGCGCATCGGAGATCGTGTCAATATCGTTCGTAAACAAACTCATGGTATCGCCGTGCTTTCTCCTGTCAAAAAACTTAAGCGGAAGCTTCTGCACATGAGCAAAAAGATCGTGACGAATATCGTAAATCACACGCTGTGCGACTTTTACCATTGTCTGGGAATAGCCCCACGCAGAGAGCGCACCAATTCCAAAGATTATGGCTGCTATTGCTACACCTGCAATCAACGTGGATATCTTGCCATCTGCAAGGTTGTTTACAACCGGGCGAATCATATAGGTGCCAAGAAGATTGGCGATCGCGCTGATGCTGACAAGAACGGCTACCACGAAAAGCATTCGCTTATGGCGTCCCAAATAGGATAAAAATACGCGAAGCGTCTGACTAAGATTCTCCGGCCGTTTATTATTCTTCTGAGCCATCGTTATCGCCTCCCTTCATCTGTGATGCATAAATTTCCTGATAAATCGGATCATCGGCTAACAGTTCTTTATGCGTTCCAACGCGATGAACCTTTCCATCGTCAAGAAGCACAATCTGATCCGTATTCATAACGGAGGTGATACGCTGTGCAATAATAATCTTTGTCACATTCTTGTAATCGGCAAGCGCAGTTCGTATTTTCTTTTCTGTTGCCGTATCGACTGCACTGGTAGAATCATCAAAAATTAAAATTTTTGCACCTCCAAGGAGCGCACGTGCAATACAAAGACGCTGCTTCTGTCCGCCAGACAGATTATTTCCACCCTGCTCAAGCATCGTGTCAAGACCATCCGGCATCTGATTTAAAAATTCATCAGCGCAGGCCGCACGGCATGCCTTCCAAATCGTTTCATCGTCTGCCTGTGGATTGCCCCACTTTAAATTGTCGCGCACGGTTCCTGAAAACAGTACGTTCTTTTGGAGCGTAATATTTACGCTGTCACGAAGTACACGCAAATCATAATCGCGCACGTCAATACCGCCGACGCGGACAACACCTGTTGTCGCATCGTACAGACGCGGAATTAACTGAACAAGTGTCGTCTTCGCTGATCCTGTGGTTCCGATAACACCGATTGTCTGTCCTGCCGGAATATGAAGCTCTACATTCTCTAGTGCATATTCGCGTGCATCCTCGCGATATTTAAAGGACACATGGTCAAAATCAATGCTGCCATCCTTGACTTCTTTCACACCATTTTCGGGAGATGTCAGAACAATATTCTCGTCAAGTACCTCTGCGATACGGTGCGCACTCGCAAGAGAACGTGTCAAAAGAAGAAATACATTGGCAAGCATCATCAGGGAATTAATGACCTGCATGACATAGCTTAAAAATCCGGTCAGATTTCCGACTGCCAATTCCGATTTTAAGATCATATTGCCGCCAAACCACAAAATCAGAACGATCGTGGTATACATGACACCCTGAAAGGCAGGAAGATTTAACACGGCATAATGAAAAGTGGTTTCACTTGATTTTGCCATGTCACGGTTTACCTGTTCAAATTTCTCCTCTTCATACTCGTCACGGACAAATGCTTTGACGGCACGAATTGCAGTAAGTCCTTCCTGCACCACCTGATTTAAGCGGTCCATGATGCCTTGCAGTCTGGTGTACATCGGCGCAACCTTGCGCACGATCAAAAACAGAATAATCGCCAGAATCGGCGTGCAGACAACAAAGACAAACGCTAGCTTCGGATTCATATAGAAGGAAAGGCCGATTCCCATGATCAGAAGGGACGGACCTCTGGTGATCGGACGAAAGCCCGAAATAATCATATTTTGAAGTACATTGACATCTGTTGTCATTCTCGTGATCAAAGATGATGTCACAAAATGATCCAGATTGGAAAATGCATATTGCTGTACTCTCGCATACTCTGCCTTTCGAATTTCTGCTCCCCATCCATACGAGGCTTTTGCCGAGAAATGCGCATACGAAAGACCTGTGATAAGTGCTCCAAGTGCAAGCAATGCCATCTGGACTCCCTTTATATAGATGTAATGGACATCGTGATTTGCTACTCCGACATCAATTAAGTTTGAAATCATGATCGGAATAAACAGTTCAAGACCTGTCTCGATCATGACAAACAGCGCGCCGAGAATCATGTCCTTTTTATAAGGTCCCATGTACCCGAACAGCCGCTTCATATCTTTCATAAAATTCAACTCCTTTGCTCATTTTTACATGGTTCATTATACAGCAAAGGAGTTTTTTTTGACAATATGCTATTTTTACGGTCTTTTGGTTTTTTTTGACCTTATCTTCTCTCATATTGCATGGCGCGCTCGTATGAGTAGCCACGATCCGAGCGAAGTGGTTTTGGTTCAAGTGAGAAATATACAACACCGTTTTCATTAACATTTAAGTCAATCGAAATGTATGGTTGTTGTGATAATTGCTGTGATTGCTGCAATTCCGGCTCTAGTGCGATGCGCTTAGTACGAATCTGCGGATACGCAGCCCTTTGCAACAGAGCCATTTGCTCTGTTGTCGGGTTCGCAGGCTCTCCCATATCGTGCCATACCTTTAATGGATTACAGGTCTCTTCATCGACTGTCTGCGTCAAAAACAGATATGCATCTGTGGAAGCTGTCTGTGTAGTTGGTATCATAAGATTTAAGCAAATATCCTTCCCTGAGCGCATCCTTGTCGCATTCCATGCAATTCCACGGTAAGATCCATCTTCGTATTTCATTACAACGCATGTATCATCCTTGTAGACGCAGATTCCACTTTTCTTCTTTAACTTTTTAAAGAAAGCGAAAGACCAGAGGGTCGGCTTCGGGATGCATCCATTTGCGACAAGACCAAATCCGCCGTGAAATGGCGTAAATGGCACCCCAAATTCTTCAAATACATCGCCGAATGTCCAATACGAATACGACTCATTATCATCGCCCAGGCGTGAAAGCTGCTGCGCAATATATGCTGCATTCTGATTCGTATCATGGATCGTGCAGTTTGGCACATAGGAGGTATTAAATTCAGTGATGTGAATCGGCAGTCCCTTGAAACGCGGGAAGCTGTCGATAATTTCCCTTGTCGTATGAAGATTGGCAAAACCCTCCTCCGGATCCATCAACTCGATATAGCTATAATGACCGTCCGGCTGTGGTGGCTCTGAAGTATAATGATGACGTGTCACAAAATCCACAGGAATATCGTGTTCATCGCAATACATTAAGAAGGAGCGAATCCAAATCTCATCCGTTCCGCCGCAGACGGCCGGTCCGCCAACCGTAAATCGGCTGTCAAGCTTCTTGATTGCATCAAAGGTTTTATGAAACAATTTAAAATATTCGGGCATGTCCGCATTTTCCCAGAACCCCGATAAATTCGGCTCATTCCACACCTCAATTGGCCATGTGACAACCTCATCAGCGGTATAACGCTCACAAAGGTGAACAAGAAGTGCCGTGACCATATCCGTCCACTTTTTATAATCGGCCGGCGGTGTTGTATTTCCCTTCCAGTAAAAGATCGTCTGCGTTCCGGATGCCATTTTTTGCGGCATAAAGCCAAGCTCCAGAAATGGACGAAGTCCAAGTGTAAGATAACTGTCCATTACACGGTCAAGGTAGGTAAAATTATACTCGGACTCGCCGTCTGGTGTCTCCTGATAGATGCCCATGTCATCACAAAACAGACCATGTCCACGAATATGCGAAAAGCCAATCTCCTTTTGCACAAATGCTAATTGCTCCTGATACTCCTTTGTTAAGGCTAATCCCATACGGCCGGTTCCAATGCAAAAGTCAACCTGATTGTGGAAAATATATTCTTTATCACCTGTTATCTGAATTGTTTTCTGTTCATTCATTTTCGTTTCCTCCTGCCCACAAATGAATTTGTTTTACTGGTTTTTCTATCTGCATCCATTCTAGTTTGAAATAACGCATATGATACGTTTTTTCAGATTGATATCTGCCATTTTTTCTTTTTAATTCAATTGGTTGCCATTTTTGATCCCGACAGGCTTGTGCAAAAATTTTTTCCGGCCATGTCTCATCTGCTTTTAGATCAAAAATGACCTCTGCCTGTTGAACCAAATGTACCCCTTCAAGATCCACCATGACCCAGGCTTTTTTCTCACCCGGCTTTGTCATTTGATCTGTTTTCTCTACATGCTCACCCTGCATCCTGTCTGCTTCTTGGGGGATCCAGCAGCCTTCATTGTCTGCTGTTATAAAATAGGGCTCATGTCCTGCTTCAAAACTGCTTGCAAACACGGGATGCATCTTTGCCTCGTCATACCGTGTACTGCGCTTTGGCTCTCCTGCTACATAAGGAGGCGGAAGCATTGGATTTAACGTGACATTTTTTGGCAAAGGCGTTCCGTTTGCATGAATACATATTTCGGCAGACTTTATGCCCTCTGCCTCGGCACGAATCACATTTTCCCCGCCGTACCAGCTTCGGAACTCAATTGCTGCCAGACCATCCAGCATACTGTTATTTTTCGGTGAAAATACAATGCGCTTTCCTGTCGGAAATATACCATCTCCTTTTACTACCGTGAGCGTCAGTTCCATCTCATTTGCAATCGGATTTCCTTCTTTATCCAAAAGTTCCGCACAAATCCATGCATCCTCCTGCCCATTTGCTTTAAACTCACTGATATCACTGCTTAATCGAATCTGATACGGGATTCCTTTTTGTTTGGTTTTTGGCGCTTTCTTTCCTGTCAAATGCTCCCGATACCAGTACCAGCAGGCAAGCGGCAAACGATAATAATCAATCATTCCCATAAACCCCATGCCGTCAAAAATGCTGCCATGATGAAAGCCGCACCACAAAATTTTTCCGCTTCTCCACGGATAATCATTCTCTGTTCCATCCGTAAAGCGCGGTGAAAACGTTCCCGGCCGCTTCTCAATGCTGCTTCCATACTCCGAAACAAGATTTGGAAAACCAGGATCATGGTAGAGTGCGGCACCATCACCATTGTAGCCTGCCAGATCGCCCAACACATCAAAGCCGTCCCGCTGTGCACCGCCCACCGCCGCCGGACGCAACGGATCCAGCTTATGAGAATGTTTTACCATCTTTTGAATCAATTCCTTTGCTTTGTCCTTCACGGATTCATCTGTAAAGAAAACCTCGTTGCACATGCTCCAGCAAATGATCGACGGATGATTTCGCTGTGAATGAATCATCTCTTCTAATTGATCCAGACAGCTTTTTTCAAAGGCATCCTGATCCGATTCATTCGGCGGGTATGCACTTGCCGTCCAATACCCTTCCTGCTTGTCACCTCCTGTTCCCCAAAAACACATTTCCGACCAGAATAAAATGCCTTCTTCATCGCAAACCTGTGCAAAATAAGGGTGATGTGGATAGTGAGAGCCGCGAATGGTATTCATTCCACATTCCTTTATCATGCGGACATCTCTTCGGATCCCCGCATGCGTAACAGCATCTGCCCATCCTGCATGATCCTGATGGACATTCGCTCCCAATATTGAAAAATGCTCTCCGTTTAGAAAAAATCCATCATCCTTATCAAAGGACACCGTGCGGATTCCAATGCTTGTACGCACACAATCAAGCTCCGTTCCATTTAAAAGCACACGGCTGACCACGTCGTACCGTTTTGGCATATCCGGCGACCATGGCATAATGCCCGTTAAGAGAATTGATTGGCATACCGTTCGCACTTGTGTCTTGGGCAGCTGATTTTCACTGTCCTTCTTTGGATGGTCTGCTTCTTTTCGATCCAGAGCTGACACGGTTCTTGCAAGAATTTCTTTTCCCTCACAAATACAAGTCTCAAGCATCAATGAAGCCGTCCCATTCAACTCTGCCTGTCTCAAATCAGATACGTTTTTTTCTGATTTTCTTGATAATTCTGACAAACAGACTCGTTCTTTTGATTCACGCACCTGCGTCTCAATTTTTAACTTTGCATGCCAACTATCATTTTCTTTTTTTAGCTGTGTTGTCTGCACAAATACGCCATCCTCTTCGATGCAGCTGTGTTCAGTAAGAATCAGCTGCACATCCCGGTAAATGCCGCCATTAAACTGGTGCTCGCCACCGCGCGGTGCAAGTGCTGCATCCCATCGATTATCTACACGGACAATCAGATGATTTTGTCCTAAATGCACTTTTTTTGTCAAATCAAGTGTAAACGGTGTGTAACCGCCTCTGTGTGTTCCAACTTGTTTGCCATTTACTATGACAACTGTTTTTTGAAAAGCACCCAAAAACTTCAAAAGGATACGTTTATTACAATCCTCTTCTGACAAATCAAGCCATTTGGAATATGTACCATATCCCACATAAAATTCTTTTTCCATAAAGTAGGGAATCCCGAAGGAATGCGGCAAACCAATGTCCTGCCACTTATTAATCTCCTGCGGTGAAGCTTCCACTTTATCGCCGTAAGTGAATTTCCATTCATTATTTAATAGCCGATATTCTCTCATATCCTTACTCCGTGCTAAAAAAAGTATCCTCTCTTTACCAAATCTGATACTTTCCGGCAAGTGCCAAAAATGCAAACATATACAGACAGTTATCGTAGTAGCGGCGCTTTCCTGTGCGAAGCGGTGTCTCCCAAAACTTTCTTACCCACCAAAGTGCAAGACTTACTTCATCCGATGGCTCCTCCCCATCTGATCGTAGAGTATCTTTTAATACGGCCAGACTACCCTCTGCAGTCGTCGCAAGAAGTCCAATCGGATGAAGTGCCTCCTGTTCCAAAACAGTGCCATCCACCTCATAGGTCATATATGGATTTTCTTTATTGATCACACCTAACGTATACTGTAAACGGGCTACTGCCTGTGTCTGTCCGACATCCTTTTGAAACCACGCATAATCCAGTCCGATATTTGCTGCCGTGCGGTAGGCATCACTGTAGAACCAGTCATGACGTCCCCATTCAAATACATGTGTGACCGGTGAACCATCAAACTCGGCATATTCCGGTGACATACCGGTTTTTGGGTGGCTGGACTTTTTCATAAATTCACGACTGACGTGTGCAGCCTCTGCCCAGAAGCTGCGATCCTCCTCATATGCCCACTTTGCAAACAATTCATAAAAATGAGGCAAATGATACGATGGATCGGTAAATGATGAGCCCGGCACAAATAAAATCTGCTTATTTTCCCGATTCCACATCGGCTCTCCTGCTCTGCCATTTTCTCCCTTATGAATACAGGCGCGAAGCAGCTCTTTTGCTTCTTTTTCATATGCAAAAATGCCTTCACCATCTCCCCAGCGGTGTGATGCAAAAAATAATGCCATTGCAAAATATTCTTCTCCGTCCGGTGCCGGACCATATGCATTTTTCGTACCGTCTGTCTGGCAAGACCACGCAAAATAGCCTTCGTTTTCGCCCTCTTCCATATACATATAGGTCTTTGCCCATTTCCAGAGACGATCAAATTCTTCTTTCATGTTTAACTGCACACAAAGCATCATTCCATAGGACATGCCCTCTGTGCGCGCATCATTATTTCCTGTATCCTCAATATAGGCCATATCGTCCCCTACCGGGAAATATAACCTTTCTTTTTCGTCATAAAAAAAAGTATGAACCAGCTGTGACAGGCGTTCATCTACCTGTTCATCGCTGATTCCAATCTCTTTCCAAATATTTCGATAGATTCGCTGTTCCATATTTTTTCCTCCTGATCGTTTATTCTCACTCGCCGACTAGGGCTTCTCGTTGAATTAACGTTTTTTCTATGTTATACTATAGGAAATATCTTGAAAAGGAGCCTTCCCATGAACCCCGGCTATTTATTTTCCCTTTCCGATTCCCAACGTGCTCTCTACCGCAACCAGCCCGACCTTGCTCAAGGGCGGCAAATTGTAGAACCAGAAGAATATGAGCATCCGTCCTTCGTCAAGAACTCGGCACTTCGTTTGTGGTACAATGAGCAGCCGGATCGTTACATAACGCACTGGCACAACGCCACTGAAATGATCACCGTATTAGAGTGCAGTTACACGGTAACGGTACAAAACCAGATTTTTCATCTTGAGCCTGGTGATATTCTTGTTATCCCGCCAGGTGCACTGCACTCGATTCAAGGAAATCCAAATGGTGAAGGCTCCCGTTTTGTTTTTCTGTTTGAACTGACACCATTTACTTCTATTTACGATTTTCGTTTCATAAGAAGTGCATTTTCAAGCGCCGTTTTGATTAACCAGATGACCTGCCCGACTATTTACGAGGAGGAAATCACAACGATCATGCAATGCGCGGACATTTATTGGAGTGAAAACCCGATTCGCCTGCTTCGCATTTACTCTGCCCTGCTGCAATTTCTGACTCGCTATACCGAGTTTTCTCTCTCCGGCAGAAAAACAAATGTTTGTTCAGATCTTAAAGGAAGTACCAGTTTTCAAACTCTTTTATCAAAAATTGAGACCGACTGCATACACATTCCCTCGCTTGAGGATGCCTCCGCGCAGACCGGCCTCTCGAAATTTTATTTTGCCAGACAGTTTCGCAGCCATACAGGTCATACCTATTGGGATTACATCAGCCAAATTCGACTAAGGAAGGCCTCCCGGCTTTTAATCGAAACGGATGATGCGATCTGTAAAATTGCACTTTCCTGCGGTTTTCATGATCTTTCTTCTTTTAACCGCAGCTTTAAAAAGAATATGGGCTGCACACCTAGCGAATACCGTGCAAACAAACATGCCACCTAACGGGATATCACCATAAACGAAAGCCTATTTTCATGCTGCCTGCACTCACGCAACTGCCGCCAATATTCATTATCCTTTCGTCGCACCGAGCGTTACACCCTTTACAAAATACTTCTGAAGGAACGGATATACCACCAGAATCGGCGCAGATGCAACGATTGTGACAGCAGCGCGGATGGATGTCGGTGTGATGGTGTTTGCAACCTGCTGTCCGTTTCCATATACACTCGACAAATCACGTCCGGACTGTGTCGCAGATGACAGCAGCTTCATCATCTCATACTGAAGTGTTGTCAGATTTTCTGCACTGGAGCAATAAAGGAATGTATCAAACCACTGGTTCCATGCACCGACTGCACACCACAGTGCAACGGTTGCCAATACCGGCTTACAACAAGGAAGCACGATCTGCCAGTAGCAGCGAAAATGACCGGCTCCGTCCACCATAGCAGCCTCCGTTAAGCTCTCCGGAAGACCTTGAATAAATGAACGGATTACGATGATATTGTATACGCTGACAAGGCCTGGAACAACATAAACAGCGAAACTGTTTAACATCTTTAAATCCTTGATTAAGAAGTAGTTTGGAATCAGTCCGGCTGAAATGTACATCGTAACAAGAAAATAGGATGTGATAAATTTCTTTGCCACAAGCTCTTTTCTGGATAATACATAGGCGATCATGGATCCAATTATCACACCCAGAACAGTCGAAATCAATGTTCTGAGTACGGAGTTTACGGCTGCTGTCAGCATCAGCTTATTTTTAAATACGCTCTGATAACTGTACAGAGAAAAAACTCTCGGAAAGAGCTTAATGCCGCCTCGGAGTGTATCCTGCGCATCATTGAAGGACACAGCTATCGTATTCCAAAATGGATACAGCATGACCACAATTACACATAACATAATAAACGTATTGATTACTGTAAAAACTACATTCCCCGGCCGCAGCGCACGTTTACTGAGTTGGAATTTCTTACGCGGTCTTCTCATTCTTCTTCGTATCATAAACCACTCCTCCTTACATCAGGCTGCTTTCGCCCATTTTATTTGCAATTGCATTAGTTGAGAATACCAAAAATAGTGAAATGACAGACTTAAAGATACCAGCTGCCGTTGCAAGTGAATAATTTCCGATATTCATACCATATTTTAAAACGAAAATATCAATCGTCTGGGAGACATCCTGCAGCAATCCGCTTCCCAAAATGTACGGAACTTCAAAGCTGGCATTCATAACCCATCCAAGGTTCATGATCAGCAATACAATAATGGTAGACTTGATTCCAGGAAGTGTAACATGCCACATCTTACGGAAACGTCCCGCGCCGTCAAGCTCCGCTGCCTCGTAGAGTGACTGGTCAATTCCGGCGATTGCCGCAATGTAGATAATGGAATTCCATCCGGTCTCCTTCCAGATATTCGCAAACGTAGTGATCCACCAGAAATATTTCTGATCACCCAGAAACAAAAGAGGCTCCTTAATGATTCCAACAGCCATAAGTACGTTATTGACTGCACCATCATTTGTGGAAAGCATTTTTGAAATCAGGGAACATACGATAATCCAGCTTAAAAAGTGTGGCAGATAGGATACGGTCTGTGTGATCTTTTTCAGCGGAAGGGATTTGATTTCATTTAATAATAATGCAAATACGATGGCAAATACGAAACCAAATATCAGATTCATCAGGGACATTGCCAATGTATTTCGCATACTTCTCCAGAACTCTATATCTTCAAATAAAAATCGAAACTGATCAAATCCGACAAATTTAGAACCCCAATAGCCCTTTGCCGGTTTGTAATTTTCAAATGCCATAATCCATCCGGTTAACGGATAATAGGAAAAAATAAAGGTATAAATCATGCACGGAATCAGCATGATGTAGAGGACTTTGTTTGTTGCAATTTTTTTCAAGGATTTGCTTAATGGTTGTTTTTGTTTTTTCTGTTTCATCGACACGACCCCTTTCTCACAGCTTTCTCTTATAAAACAAGAGGAGGGAAGTTGCGCCCTCCTCTTATCAAGCTTAAGATTTATTTACCCATCTTGAGTTCAATCTGTCTGTCAATTTCAGTCTGGTATGCGTCCAGATCAATGGAATTAAACTCACCCAAAAAATCAGACCAGATCGAATCATATTCTGCATCATCAGAAGCGAGGATCAGTCTCGGATAGAATTTCATCGTTACATCAGTAATCTTTGTATTTGCAACTGCCGCTGCACTGCCGTCTTCAAGAGACATTGCCCATACCGGATAATAAGCCGGACGGATGATCGGATCGGAGAACATCTCTGCCGGATACTTGATTCCATATCCCTCTAAGAAGCTCTGGTCATAATCAGACTGTGCTGCCAGATACTCATCAGCTGACTCGTCAGGTCCACATGGCATACCATCTTCGGTATACAGACCAACCCACTTCGGGCAATATGTCCACAGCGGATTTCCGGTCTGATCGCGCTTTAATGCGGTATCGTAATTGATTGCACGACGCTCATCGGTCAACAGTCTTCCTGTTCCATCTTCGTTGTAAACCCAATCAGTGCCTTCCTCTCCCCACTGTAAGTAATCCTGCACTTCTCTCTGAAGCAGCCAGTCAAAGAAACGAAGCAAACGATCCGGATTCTCGCAATTAACTGTGATACCAATACCGTTTGTTCCTGTCGGGATACCATTGGACTGATCCATGTAGCCATCGGTTACACCCGGGTTGGTGATTGGAAGTGCAACATAGGTACGCTCATACTTTCCATCAGCCTTTAACAGATTCATTGCACTGCTGAAGTTCCAGTTCTGATCATAGAAGCCAAGTACCGTTCCGGTTGTCAGCTTTGCAATATATTGATCGTAATCCTGAGTGAAGGTATCCGGATCAATTACGCCTTTGTGATACTCTTCGTTTAACTTCTTATAGAAATCATATGCATCGTCACTGATCTGGAAGAAAGAAGTCTCAAAAGTCTCCTGATCAACAAAGATTGCACCATCATTTCCTGCTCCGAGAAGGTTCTGAACCGGATTTAACAATGCCCAGTTACGCCAGCCATCTGCCAGAATCTCAAAACCAGTCGTCTTTACACCATCGATCTCCGGATACTTCTCCATATAATCCTCAATGATCTGGAAATACTCGTCAACGGTGTGAATCTCCGGATAACCGGCTTCCTCAAGAACAGCCTTCTGAACATAGAAACCAAGACCACATTCAAATCCCGGTGCATTCTCTGTTACATCATTCTTCATAGTTCCATAGATTTCAATGTTGTACACATGACCGTCTTCCTGTGTCAGATAATCCATTACCTGTGAATACATGGCATTCAGATTTTCATACTTCGGAATCTCATCTTCGAGCGGAATAAATGCACCTGCATCCATCAGCTTTGTTGCCGCATCACCTGCAAAGATTGCATCCGGATAATCGCCGCCTGCGATCATAACGCCCAACTTCTGATCCAGATCGCCTACCAGATATTCAAACTTTAAGGTAACACCGGTCAGTTCCTGAATCTTCTTGATTACCGGATTGTCATCAGATGGTGCAACGCCAGGGTCACGAACAAAAATCGTATAGGTAATCGGATCGTCTGCATCGTCTAACGGAACCAATCCTCCATAGATGTCAAGGCTGCTCGATGCAGTCTCATCTGCCGCTGCCGGAACTGCTGCCAGTGTACTGACTGCCATTGCAGATGCCAAAACCATTGTTAACATGCCACGTTTCTTCATAAATGCCTCTCTTTCTGAAACCACTTTCTCGTCTTATGTGGTTTCTCTTAACATGTTTGATGGCATTATTATATCGTGATTTTTCACAATCCTCAATCCAAAAACGTTCGCTTTTATTCCACTTTTTAAACCATTTTTATTTGCATATCTTGTCCTATGTGCAAATATTGCTTATTAGTTGATATTGTTTAATTCTCTTTCTTCTTCCGATATTCTGCCGGACTCATACCGACTTCCTCAGTAAAGCGCGAGATAAAATACTTGCTGTCCTTAAAGCCGATCTCCTCTGCTATCTCATAAATCAATTGATTCGATGAGCGAAGAAGCTTCTTTGCCTCCTCCATTTTCAAACGATTTACATATTGTTTAAATGTCCCCCCGGATGCCTGCTGGATCACACGTCCCAAATATACCGGGCTGATAAAAAAATGCGCGGCCACCTCTTTTGCCGAAAGCGGTTCTTTAAAATGTTCTTTTATGTAGGAAAGGATCTGTGACGCAATGCCTTGCTCGTCCACATTTCCTGTTGTCAGACAATCTGCTGCCGTCAAAAATTGATATCTTGCTGCTGCTTCCCACTCTTCATGGCGCAAATAGCAGATATTTTCTCTCCAATCAAATGTTGTCAGACAGACGCTCGTATTTTGTACCTTTTGCAGCAAGTCCTGAAGCAGGTAATAGAAGCGATAATTCAGTTCCTGAATCATGACTACATTTAGCTGTTTCTGAACAGCCTGTGAAAGAAGTGCTTCCATAGAACGCACGGCCGACTCCTTATCATTTTGGGAAAATGCAGCATGAATCGCCTCAAGACCTTCTTTTTCCTGCTCAAGAAGTTGTACCGGCTCTGACACATCCGGATCACTCACCACCGTCTCCTCGCTCCAAAATACACGCGTCATCAACGCATACAGATGACTGTCATAATCACTGCGAAACCGATTCTTCGATGCTTCAAAAATATGTTCATCCAATAAAATCGCACTGCTGATGCCCTGTGACTTCATCCTGTGACGCAAATGACGTCCCAACAGATTCGCACTTGACTGGTAAGCATTCAGACAGTCCTCCGCTACCAGATACGTCAATACACAGCCTCTGCTTCTCACAAATACACATTGCTCCGGCTCAAGCTCCATCTCGATGCAGCTTCGCACAGCCTCATACGAGTCCTTTTGTCCCTTCTGAAGTCCATTCTTCAACTCTTTCACATCGTCCTTTAAAATCAGACAGTGCATCAAAAAGGTACCGTTCATTCGCTCACGCATTCCTGGCTTTTCACTGTATAACATATTTTTTACAATATCCGCCTGCGTCAAAAGCTTTGCGTTTGCCCTGTTTGCATGACGCTCATCAAGCTCACTGCGCAGCTTTTTTAACTCTTTTATCAATTCATCCTCATCAAGCGGTTTTGTCAGATAAGCTTTCACACCATAGCGGATTGCTGTGCGCGCATACTCAAAATCGCTGTAGCCGGACAGCATAATCACAAATGGATGATATTCCTTCATATCTTCAACCAGAATTTTCAGCAGACCAAGACCGTCCAAAATTGGCATGCGAATATCCAAAAGCAGCACATCCGGGTACTCCTTTTTTATCTTTTCAAGAGCATCCTGCCCATTTCGCGCCGTCTGGCAGACGCGAAAGCCAAACTGCTCAAAGTCTACCACTGCCGGTAAACTGTCACGTATCGCTTTTTCATCGTCCACGATCATAATGGAATACTGATTCTGCATATTGTCCCCTTTCCCACTACACTCTCAATCTCAAATGTCATCTGCTCCCCATAAGAAAGCTCCAGCCTTCTATATACGTTTTTCAAACCAACACTCTTTCCATTTGAATCCACAGCCTGAAAGGAAGCCTTCAGCTGCGCAAGCTTTTCCTGGGTCATTCCGCCTCCGTTGTCCTCAACTCGCAAGGAAAGTCTGTTTTGTGTGAAATCAGCACTCACATCAATGCCCACCCATCGCTTGTCCTCGATCGCCTCGAGACCATGCACACAGGCATTTTCGACAAGCGGCTGCAGGATCATCTTTGGTATTTTACACTCATAAGCTTCCTCCTGCACATGAATTTCATAGGAAAATTCATCCTCGAAACGATACTCCTGAATGTGCAGAAATTCATCCAAAAAGGCGATTTCCTCTCGCACCGTAATGATATTGTCATCCCACTCGATCAGATTTCGAAACATCTTTGCCATATATTTGATCATCTGCGCGGTTTCTGTCTCTCCCTTAACACGCGCCTTTAACCGGATGCTCTCTAATGCATTGAACATAAAATGGGGATTTACCTGACTTTGCAATGCCAACAGACGCGCCTGATTCGTCTCACGCTCGAACTGTGCCTGCTGCACCTGTGCCTTGTATTCACGTTCAATCAGCTCTTCTAGCTGCTCACTCATGCGATCCATGCTCTTTTCCAGCACGCCAAACTCATCCTGCGCCGTACTTTCATTTTTTTTCTGCATAAAATGCCCCTGTGCAATCTCATCGGCCTGCGTGACCAGACGATTCAATCGTCTGCCGATATTTCCTGCCACCAGATATACACAGCCAAGCGCAAACGAAATGCTGATTGCCGCCAGAAAAACGGACTGAATCCGACTAGACTGAAACTCCTGAGAAATCGAGCTTATGTCATAGCTTCCATATAAAATAAGTCCGAAATCAGAAAGCTCACGCGATAATAACATATGACCACTGTTTTTTATTTGCTCTGCATCAAATATCTCCATACTTCCGCTGTTGGAGTATTGATTTAATGCCGCAATTACACGTCCATTTGAATCCGTCAGAGCCAGATTTTCAAACAGATTTGTCTCTCGAAGAATTTCTAACAGATCTTCGCACTCTATGTCCACGCGAATCAGTTTCTGATAGGTATCATATTGTCTGTAATGGTCAAATACACGAATTACACTTAAGCTTCTGCTGTCTGATGTTCCAATGATTCGCCGCTTCTCATGAGATGTACGAATGTACGTATTTTTCTCTCCAATCATCGGATATACATTGACATAATCCAGTGTTTCGCCGAGTGAATCCGGCTTTATATCCTCTGTTCTTCTTACGTAAGATCCATTCATAAGTGTCGGATTATCCGTATACAGACGAATGTTTCGGATGTGATATGGATACAGATTCATATCGGAAAACAACACCTGAAACGTCTCCTGGTATTGAATCAGATAATCCAGATCTTTTGTATAATTTTTATCCAGACACTGGTACAGCGTCTCATTTGTCGAATAGCGTTTTTCCAATGCAGCAGTCTCGGAAATTACAGAGCGAATTTTCATTGCTTTGTCGTCAAGTGCCTCGTCTACAGTCTTTAACATACGCGCCTTGATGCCGCGCTCCGTCTCCAGATACGAGACTGCCTGTAAAAAAATCATCGGAAGCACGATGCCGATGCAAAATAAAAATACCATTTTCTTGACAAATGACACGTTATAGAAGAAATGATACACCAGCTGTCTTATCTTTTTCACCTATTGCCACCCCTTTTTGCAATTCTTTCCCCTATTTTACTACATTTTTTCGATTACGCCAAGACCCACTCCCAGCTTTTTTCCTTCTTTCAGGTAGGCTTTTGCCTGACGCTGAAGCGATGTTGCCTCTGGATAATCTTCCATACACGCCCTTCGCTCTCCGAAAATGCGCTCAATCGCCTGCGCATCATCGGGCTCTGAATAACAGTGTGTAAACAGAGCACCAAACTGTAAAATATTGCTACTCGCTCTCATAAATTCACGATTCTTCTCATACAAAAGCCAGCTCTCACAGAAATACCAGTGGTATGTGTATTCTGGAAAATACTGCTTCAAAAAGTCATCTGCCTGACGGATGGACTGCACACACGCTGATTTCTCAAGTGGTTTTCCCTGCGGAATATGGATATAAATCGTCGGCTCACCCTTTGGAAATGGCAGTCTGCTGTAATCAAAAGTTTCGTTGTAACATGGATAAAACTGAAACTGCAAACGTCCGATTCGAAATAGCTGAAAGCTCACATGGTTGTGAAGCCAATTGCTATTTTCCACACCGTTGTTCTGATGATTCTCACACCAGATGCGAATATCACTCATCGTTTGAAGATAAATTTCCTCTGAAATCTGCTTTTTCTGGTACCACTTCCAGACATTGCATGCACGAAGAAGCACCACACAAAGCTTCCAAAGAGGATCAAGACTGTTTAATGCTGAAAAATCATCGCCTGATCCACCTGGCTGATACGCATTCTCGTCGTGGTTTTCGCACGCTGCGGCAAAGGTCTCCAATTTCATTCTATTTTCTTGAAACAGAGCCTCTACACGCGCCTGTAACGATGGTTCTAATTTTAGAGAATCCAATAATTTCGTCATTGAATAACACATTTTTCTAGTTTTCCTTTCTACTCTTGGCACTGACTTTCTACACTAGCCTTTTACACTGACTTTCTGCACAATCTCCTGCATCTGATCCCACTTTGCTTCCATATCTGAAATTAGCTTTAGCTGCGTGCGTGCACGGTCAAGATTATGGTTTTCTCTTGCAATCTTAAAATATACGTCTCCCTGAAGATAATCGGTCAGAAAACGCATGGCACACTCATAGGTCATCATCTTCGCGCCCATCGGAAGAAGGCTGATTTCAAGCGGTGTCAGAGAATTGCCGCATCCCTTCAAAAACCCCTTTGTATAGGTCTCAAACAATTCTATGCTGCATGACACAAGATCAAGATTGGTTTCATCCTCAACCGCTGTACTTGCACCGAAACGGATGGAATCGCCAAAATCATTCATCACAAGACCCGGCATAACGGTGTCAAGATCAATAACACAAATGCCTTTCTGTGTGCGATCGTCAATCATAACATTGTTTAATTTGGTATCGTTGTGCGTAACGCGAAGGGACAGCTCTCCCTTTTCGAGATGGTTCATAAATTCGCCTGCCATCGCCTTTCGCTCGCGGATAAATGCAATCTCACGCTGCACATTTGCTGCGCGGCCAAGAATGTCTTCTTTTACTGCCTGTTCAAATGCTTCGTAGCGCTTTCTGGTATCGTGAAAACCCGGAATGGTCTCATACAACGTTTCTGCCGGATAGTCCGACAAAAGCTGCTGGAAATGGCCAAACGCATAGGCACTCTCATAGAACTGTCTGGTATTTTCCGGAAGATCGTAACAGGATGCACCTGTAATAAACTTATAGGAACGCCAATACTCGCCCTGCGAGTCCACATAGAACGGTTTTCCATAAACAGAATAAATAATATTCAAGGTTTCTCTTGATGGATCGCCCCCGTTTTTCTCTATCTTTTTCTTTAGAAACGCCGTGACGTTTCCAATATTTTCCATCAGTTCTTCCGGCTTCTTGAATACATTTCGGTTCATTCGCTGTATGATGACCTTTACCTGACCCATTCCAAATATATCAAATTCTGCCAGATAAGTATCGTTGATGTGACCATTTCCAAATGGATAAAGGTTTGTTAATATACCGCTAAATTCAAAGTGACGGACTGCTTCAAGTGCATATTCATTTACTGCGTGTCCATTTACAATTGCTTCGTTTTTTTCTATTTTTTCTGTTTTCTTTTCCATGACGGATACCTCGTTTTCTTTTTTCTTCACTATAGCACGAGGAAAATTATGAAACAAGATTGCTTTAATTCAAACGGACGATTGTGTACATTGCAAAGATAATTGTGTACAGAAGGTACTTGAAAAAAAGAGTTGTTTCACCCATAATAAAATGCAATGAAAGATTAAAATGCACATTTGCAACGCATCACAAGGAGGCTATTATGTATTATCCGGGCATTGATTTTCAAACATTCCTTTCGATTGAAACAATATACACGATTCACTATTACGAATACCGAACTGATTTTACCTTTTCCGGGGAAACACATGATTTCTGGGAATTTGTCTATGCCGATAAGGGCGAAACGATTCTTACAAGCGGCACTACCGAGTTTCGTTTGAAAGCTGGCGAACTCTATTTTCACCAGCCAAACGAGTTTCATGCAGTGCGCTCTGACGGGCAAATTGCTCCCAATCTGATTGTCATCTCATTTGGATTAACAAAGAATTCAGTCTCTAAAAATGCAGAAGGAAATGCATCTTCTAACATTTCCTCTGCCGAACAGAAACTATACGCACTCTCGAATCGCGTTCTTCGCATCGACCAGACTGAACGCAGGCTATTGGCTTCGATCATTCAGGAAGCAAAGCAAAGCTTTAACTGCCGACTTGATGATCCCTATTTAACAACTATGCCATTAAAGGCGAATCTGCCTCTTGGAAGCGGGCAGATGATTCGCCTTCATTTGGAAGAATTTTTGATTCATCTGCTGTGCCGTTTTGAACATGCGAAACGACCGACGGCGGAGCAAAAGCCCGCTTCTTACAAATTAAAAAACACAGAAGAAATACTTGATATGATTATACATTATTTAAAGCGGCATCTTCATGAACAGGTTACACTTGAACAGGTCTGCCACGACAATCTGATTGGGCGCACACAACTGCAAAAGCTGATGAAGGAGCAATTTGATATGGGTGTCATCAATTATTTCCACCAATTAAAAATTGAGGAGGCCAAGCAACAGATCCGAAGCGGCCGCCTCAATTTTACACAGATTTCTGCCGGACTGGGGTATCAGTCCGTTCAATATTTTTCGCGCCAGTTTAAGAAGCTGACGGGGATGACGCCGACAGAGTATTCTTCTTCTATTAAGGCGTTGGCAGAAAGTGGAATGGAGGTTGCTACCCAGTAGGATTACGAAAGGCACTTCGGTGATGTCTTTGTCGGCGCCCCTTGTTCCCGCGGCGCCTTCTACACACCTTTTTGTCATAGTTACTGCGTAAGCCCGCTCCCACACGGGATCGCCTCGTAAAGTACATCCACCTCAGCGCCAGCTAGGTAACGCAAACTTCCCACCACGTTAACGATTCTTCCACCTTTTTTCATAATAAAAGAATGCCCCAATACAAAGAATCGTCTGTACCAGTGACGACGCCGGGGTTCCAAGGCCGATCATAAAGAGCGATGTATTTTGGATGCGGCTCATCAGATATACGACTGGAATACGCACACAAAAGGCACCGATCAATCCCTGCATCATGACAAAGAAACTCTTTTCGCAGCCGTTGAAATAACCGACAAAGCAGAAGAAAACGGCGGTGAGCAGACAATCAATTGCATATGCTTTTAAGTAGGAATGTGCGGCGGCGATAACTTCTCCATCGTTTGAGAAGATTGATGCAAGTGCAGAACCTCCGAAGAAGGCCAATCCACCCATGGCAGCTCCTGCCACAAACGCAGAGACAATTCCATATGACAATGCTTTCTTTGCTCTTGCGTGCTGTCCGGCTCCATTATTCTGGGCAACAAATGCAGACATGGACTGCATAAAGGCAGAACCGACCAACATTAAGAATGCGCAAACCTTCTCGGCAACGCCAACACCTGCCGATGCCGTCAGGCCCATCGAGTTTACGATTGTCTGAATAAACAGGAAGGAAAGCGAAACAAGAAGTTCCTGTAATCCGACTGGAACACCGATGAAAAGAATCTTTTTCATATATGTGCCGTGAAAACGGATACTTGATCTTGAAAATGTAAATGGCAATTCTCTTTTTCGGATAACCATCAGCGAAATAATTACGCTGAGTGCCTGCGCCAGTACGGTCGCGGCGGCGGCACCTGCCGCACCGAGATGGCACCCCGCCACTAAGATCAAATCACCGACAATATTTACCACACAGGCAATCGCTACTGTAATGAGCGGCGTTGTCGAATCTCCGATTCCACGAAATACCGCACCCAGCACGTTATATGCCAGGATAAATACGACACCGGCACCACAGACCAGAATATACTGAGCCGTCTGGGTAAGTGCTTCTTCTGGTGCACGCATCAGTACGGCAAGACGTTTACTGTTTGGAATAATTGCAAGTGTTAACACAACTGCAATTGTAAGAAACAGACAGATACCGGCTCCAATGCCGTCTCCCGCCTTCTTCTTATCACCTGCACCAATCGCTTCTCCTATAAAAACCGTAATGCCCATTGACAAACCTGCAACAACGGTTGTCGGAATACTCATCAGCATACTTCCTGATGCCACACCAGACTGGTCTGCTACCTCAGCAAACTTACCGACAATCACCAGATCGACAGCACCGTACATGGCCTGCAAAAATAAGGCAAAGAATACTGGAATCGCAAACTTTAATAATGCCGCCAGTATATTGCCATGCGTAAGATTTTGATTTTTCATTTCTTCCTCCTTTTTGTCTGCGCATGAGGTGTTGACAGCAACTATTTCGAATCCCGTTCACAAAAAAAAGCCAGATAGGAAACAGGCATTTCAACCCGTCACCTTATCCAGCTTACCATTTCTTACGAACGGTTTACCCTCCGCGTGATTACTCAGATTATAGCAATAGCGTCATGAAAAGTCAAGCCCAAACTTAACTTTCCACCGCTGCCGCAATCGCATATTCAAGTAATCTTTATGCATCCGATCTGGAATATGCATTCTTCATCTGATTGGTCAACTCGGAAAGTACCTTTTCAAGTGTTGCGAGTGCTGCATCCTTTGCCATCTGCGCAACCGCCTCATTTGCTTCATGCTTAATGGCAAGTCTCTCTGCCTTATCCGTAGTCTGTGCCAATTTTGCGTCATATTTTGCAATCAGCTCATGGCTCTTTGCCATTACATGCCCCTGATAACGCTCAACATGGAACAATGAACTCTTATAAGAAGCATCCGCCATTGCCGCGATCAAACGGCTGGTCCAGTAGAAGTTATCCGTTGATACATTTTTATCGGTATTTGCTACATAATCCGGTGTTTCTTCCACATCTGCATAGAATGGAAGCAATGTATTAAATGCATTGGAGCAGAATGCTACCCACTCGATTGCACGGCTGTCGTCCTCATGATCGGCTCTCATCTGAATAACAGAAAGAAAATCGGTACGGTTTACGCCGATGGAACGATATGCGCCCTTCATAGACTTATCGCCATAAGAAAGATATGGATCATACGGTGTACCCTGATAATGAGAAGATAATACGTACTTAACATCCTCTACGGTAATCTTCTTTTCCGGGATTAAGCACCATGGAAGATCATCGGAAAGTGGTGTATAATCGGCATCCGGACCATCCCAGGTAAAGGTCTGCGGATTTAATGTGCGAAGCATATACCATGCACGCGGCGTATTGTATACGTGATCGGAATCGTCATGGCTTCCGAAAATGTCACGTGGAATAAAGTTTCCATCCTGAGAAAGATTCAGATGGTTTTTCTCGACGAATTCCTTCAGATCAGCAGAGCACATAAACTCCTTCTGCTCGCCATAGGCATCCTCTAAATTAAACTCATCCATTCCAAACTGGTTCGGCATTACTACGTAAACATCATCCGGCACTTTTCTTGCAATCCAGTGATGACCGCCGATGGTTTCCAACCACCAGATTTCGTCCTTATCCTGAAATGCAATTCCATTCATCTCATAAGTACCGTATGTCTCAAGCAGACTGCCCAGACGTTTTACACCCTCTCTTGCACTTGTTATGTACGGAAGCACGATATAAACGATATCTTCCTCACCGATACCGCCTGCCTTTTCTTCTTTTCCATCTTTTGCAGGTTCATAAACCACAAGCGGATCTGCACCAAGCACGCGCGGATTTGAGGTGATCGTCTCGGTTGCTGTCATTCCAACATTTTTTGCATTCACACCACTGGCGGCCCAGATGCCTTCTCCCTCAATAGCATTCGGCATAGATGTACAGCGAAGCGGATTGTCTGGAAGTTCAATTTCCACATGAGAAATTACAGAACGATACACTTTCTGTCTTTCCTCCGGATGAACTACTACAAACTTCTTCGGCATATAATGTCCGGCTCCTGAATCGTCATTTCGCGCGATCATTGTTGAACCGTCATATGAAGCATTTTTTCCAACTAATATTGTTGTGCAAGCCATCTCTATCTCCTCCTAATAATCAGACTATCTTCTATTTTGAGCCACGATTCCGACTCTAATGTTATAATAGCATGATTTTTGTATACAGACAACCTCTCTATCTTGCGAAATTATATGATACCAGGGTCAAAAGGTCAGAAAGCCGATGCAAGCTTGCTTGCAAGAGGATTT
>CAVJTU010000015.1:0-50115 GCA_963652495.1 uncultured Oscillospiraceae bacterium | reverse complement strand
ACGAATGTTTTTGAAGATTGCGAGAGTGCAAAGCACGTAGCAATCTGGTATCAAAACATCATAGAATCATTCATAATAAATAAGAACACTCTGGTTCTTATCAGTCTCGTTGATCGCAAGCAAGCGCAGTCTGTCTCACTTCCCGGAGGGACATTCCATTCTCTCTTGCGATTGCTGCCAGATCTTCGTACTCATACTTGGCACGCTTCGTTCCATATCCGGCTGAAACCTTCTTTCGTATATCACCATATGGTGTTTTTACTGTCTCAATGGAACGCGTCATGGTGTAGCGTCTGGAGAACTGCTCACGCACACCAAGTGTAGTCGTATGAAGGAAAATCAGTTCCAACATGCGGTCGCGATCCTCCTCGCGGCACATCACTTCAAGCAGAATGCCAGGTCTGGACTTCTTCATTCCGACAGATACCGTAAACACCTCCAGCGCACCTGCTGCCAGAATCGTCTCTGTCGCAAATGCAATCTCTTCTGCTGTCATATCGTCCACATTGCAGCAAAGCTCAGATACGCGGCTGACATCGTTAGGTGTCTCGCCAAACAGCGCGCGAACGCAATTTGCCGCTTCAAAATCCTTCTTGCCCATCCCGTAGCCAATGGCCTTTGTCTTCATGACCGGCATATCGCCAAACTTTGTCGCAAAATGCTTCAAAAGTGCAGCACCTGTCGGCGTACACAGTTCGCCTTGAATCTTTCCGCCATAGATCGGCACATCACGCAAAATGTAAGCTGTCGCCGGAGCCGGAACCGGCAGGATTCCATGGGTGCAGCGCACCTTTCCGCTGCCGACATGAACAGGAGACACAATGACCTGCTCTGGGGAAAGCTTCTCCATAAGCACACAGACTGCTGTGATATCCGCAATCGCATCCATGGTTCCCACTTCGTGGAAATGAATCTGCTCAACCGGTGCGCCGTGTGCCACGCTCTCTGCCTCTGCAATCAGCTGATACACCGCCATGATATCATCCTTTACGTGATCGGATACATGCAGATGATCTCTCACGATATGCTCAATGTCATGCAGGCCGCTGTGAGAATGGTGCGTGTGATCGTGACTTTCATGGGAATCATGAACTTTCTGGCAATGACAATCCTCATGCACATGTTCATCACTATGAAAATGTTCATGCACATCAAGACTTTTTTCTTCCTCGCCATTTACAGTTACTTTGCTGTGCGTTCCCATAATCCCGCACTTTTGCACCTTTTCTTTTTCAAAATGCACTCCCAAAATACCGAGTGCATTCATCTCCTCAAAAAATGCATCCTGATCCGGCAGCAATCCGGAAAGTGCCGCTGTCAGCATATCGCCTGCCGCACCCATGCCGCAGTCCAAATATAATATTTTCATAGATAAATCCTTTCATTTTTCGTAGGTGAAAAATCACTGCCTTTAGATGGCGGGATGAACCTTTTGATCCTGTGGTATCATGTGATTCATCATTCCTGCCAGATAGCCTGCTCCAAAACCATTGTCAATATTTACGACTGATACACCACTTGCGCAGGAATTGAGCATGGACAAGAGCGCCGATACGCCTCCGAAGGAGGCACCATAGCCTACGCTGGTCGGCACTGCGATTACCGGGCAGTCTGCCAAGCCGCCTATTACACTGGCAAGTGCTCCCTCCATTCCTGCTATCGCAATGATTACGCTCGCACTCATGATCTCATCCATATGATTTAACAGGCGGTGCAGACCGGCTACTCCAACATCATACAGACGCACAACCTCATTTCCATGAAGCTCTGCTGTTAATGCTGCTTCTTCTGCAACCGGAATATCCGAAGTGCCGCCTGTTGCCACTACAATCTTTCCAATTCCGGTTGGCTGCGGCATTTCTCCAATAATTCCAACTCTTGCATCCTTGTGATAGTTTAGCGGATGCACCTGACCAATAATATTGGCTGCCTCTTCGGACAGGCGTGTAAGTAAGATTCGTTCCTGTCCGTTTTTTAACATGGCCGATATGATTCCTATCATCTGTTCCGGTGTCTTTCCGGCTCCATAAATCACTTCTGCTGCACCCTGACGGATTCTGCGGTGCAAATCCACCTTTGCGTAGCCGATATCCTCAAACGGCTGTTTTTTCATTTCAAGCAGCGCATCATCTACACTCATGCTTCCGACCTTCACTGCCTCTAATATCTGTCTTGCTTCGCTGTTCACGGCAATACTCCTTCATTTTTTATCTGGACTGCAAGTCAAGCAGCACATCCTTGTAGTACTTTTTCAATTCGGTAAGAATCTCTTCTCTCTTTTCTAAGAGTGCTGCCATCTGCGCTGCCGGCATTTGAATCTTTGCCGAACCATTTAAGAAACGCACGCGAAAATCAATAAATCCAAGAGAGAACAGATAATTTTCTGCTGTTTCTGTCTTTTCAAGTTTCTCTGCTGTGATTCGCTCATTTGTCGGAATGCGGGTTGCCAGACAGGCATAGGCTGGCTTGTCCCATGTAAAAAGTCCTGCCTCTTTTGAGCGTTTGCGAATCTCTTTCTTTGTAAGACCGCAGATGCGAAGCGGTGAGTAGACACAAAGCTCACGAAGCGCACGCATTCCCGGACGGTCTCCCTCTGCGTCGGATGCATTTGTTCCATCCATCAGCACCGTAAAGCCATCCTTCTTTGCCTCTGCAAGAATCATATTAAAAATTACATTTTTACAATGATAGCAGCGATCTGCCGGATTTTGTACAACAGTTTCGTTGGAAAGAACATCTGCTGTCAGTACCTTCATGTCGGCATTCAACTGCTTTGCAAGGCGCATCGCATCATCCAATTCAAATTGTGGCTGAAAGGCAGCATTGACATAATAGGCTCGTATCTGTGCACCACTGTGAATTGCTGCATACAGCAGATAAGAGGAATCGACTCCTCCGGAAAATGCCAATGCTACTTTATTGTGTTCTTTGAAAAATTCATTTAAATCCATTTTGTATCCTCCACCTCTGCCTTATGTACCTACTTTTCTTTTGCCAAACAAAAAGAAGGTATACGCCCCCTTCTGGGAAATCGTATACCTTCATAGTATAGCCATTCTGTTACACTTCTTATTGTCTTATTGCAGATACTTTGAAAACTCTGTTGCAACAGTCAATGCGGACATTCGCAATCCGCTTCGCTGCTTGTTTGATTCGGTTCAAATGCCTGGCAGGCATGTGCCTTGGTAAACTCACATTTGCACTCTTCTGAGTGCAGGCATGCTTCATGCATACCACCATATATAAAGTAAAAGAGCCATAGACTGGATGCCTATGACTTCTCGTTCTTAATGTGCCCGAAGGGATTCGAACCCCCGACCCACGGCTTAGAAGGCCGTTGCTCTATCCAGCTGAGCTACGGACACATTTTACGATAACTTAGTGTTCTATGACAGCTCAGTTATCAGCTCCCCGAGTAGGGCTCGAACCTACAACAACTCGGTTAACAGCCGAGTGCTCTACCATTGAGCTATCGAGGATTACTGTTTGTCGGTTTTGTTTTCTTTCTGTTCTCTCAACCAACATCCTTATTATAGCACATTCCACGGATTTGTCAACACTTTTTTTCAAAAAAATTCAAAAAGTTTTAAATACTGCTCTAATTCACGGTTTTGTGCCCTTTTCAGGCACTTTTGATCAATTATATCAGCCCCATCAACCAATAAATGAGTCCTAACACCCAGCTGACAAGCACACCGTACAAAATAACAGGTCCTGCGATAGTAAAAATCTGCACGCCCTTTCCAAATACCTCTCCTTCCGGTGCGGATTCCACAGCAGGCGATGCTACGCCATTTGCAAATCCGGTAATCGGAACAAGAATGCCGGCTCCCGCATATTTGGTCAGTCGTCCAAACAAATGCAAAGCCGTCAGTACAACTGCAGCAAGCACAAGAAAAATTAACATCCAGATTCCTGCTGTCTCTTCATCCATGCCAAGTTTCCCAAAGCCTGCTCCCAGGAACTGACCGATCACGCAGACGATACCGCCCGTCCAAAAGGCACGAAACATATTTCGCGGTGTGTTGTGAACCGGTGTGATCTCTTTGACATAATCCTGGTATTCTTTTTTCTGTTCTTCTGTTACCATAAATGCTCCCTTCTATTTCAAAATTATTTCTTGTATTCCTATTTTTTCTTATCAAAAGGGTTCTGTTCACCGGACACCTGCGCGGTAACATCAAAGGTTCAAAAAATACAGACAGGCACCGAGTACCTTTCCCAGTCCGATGGACAATACCATCCACGGAATTCCCATCCGAATGTGTAAACGCCGAAAAAGTATTGGAAATACATCGAGTATCTCCGCAAGCGACATGATCAGACCGCCGACAAAAATTCCAGTAAACAGCCCGGCTGCTGCCTCCGCTATAATGCCTCCTGCCAACTTCGGCTGCAGCAAAAAGAAAAGATTCCCAAGCGTTCCCCCGAAGATGATGCTCCACTCATACAATCTTACATGGCGCGCGGTGCGGGTACGTCCTGCCCATCTGGGCAGGATTCCAATCACAGTAATGAGTGCAAACACACCGGAAGATGCCGCACCGCCAGCAGAAATGCCAATAAAAAACTCCGTTGCTGCCTTTGCCGCCTTAATACAATTTATACTCACTTATCTTCTCCTTGTGTGTCATCTCGCTTTTTTCGCTCCTGTGTACACTCATTTCGGTCAAGTATGGACTGATTCACAGTTCGCTCATACTCGCGCATCTCCACTTCCAGCGGTGTCGGATCCATGATACGCTTTCTGGTACGAAAATGATTGTAAAATACCAGAATACCCAGAAAAATCCCGATGCTGTAGCCACCTTCCAGCCATGTAAACGCAGTACGCTCCTCGCCAGTGATAAGAAAATGCAGAGTGCCAAAGATCTGATCCACGCTGACATCGGCATTGAATGTCATAATAGAAAACGCTGATCCCCAAAAGATAATCAGACATACGATTACGACCTTACTCCACTCCCATATCGGATTTTTCTTGTGTGCCTGTGCATATTCAAGAATAAAATCCGCCTCACCGAGATTCTCAACCTGTACCGATGGGTACTTTTGCAAAATCACTTGTGTCACCTGTAAAATATCACCGACCGCGCGCTGCCCATGAATGGTCGTATAATGAAGTGCCTTACAACGCGCTTCTATTGATGCATTTGCACACCATAGACTGCCCAGCTCGCCGATACTTACCGATGGCTGTGTAACGCGAATCTTTTGCCCTATTTTAATATATACCGTATCCGGCATGACTCAATGTGCCTCCTGACCGCTTGTGATTTCCCTACCTTTGCGGCTGTTGCAAGTATGCGCAGCTGTTTTGTTATTTATGCAGTTCACGCTTCATAACCTAAAATAGCGGTGAGACGAGTTGCTTTTACGAGGCGGAACGTTGAAGCAGGCCTTGTCAAAGTAAACTTTCGTGGAAAATATGTAGTGGGGTCCTGCTGAACAGTGACGCCGACAAAACAATCGTCGAACCACTTTCGTAACCTTCCCCCGTGAACTACCACAATCACGCCTCCAGCATCTGCCGCATCTTCTTAAGCACCTTCTTCTCAATTCGGCTGACCTGCACCTGAGAGATTCCAAGGCATTGCGCAGTCTGCACCTGCGTCTGTCCGGAATAGTAGCGTAAAACAATAATCTTTTGCTCCTGATCCTTAAGTTCCCGCATTACTTTTTTCAAAGCAAGACGATTTACCAGTCTTTCCTGTTCATTCTCCTTTGCTTCTAAGCGATCCTCCAGCAATATTGCGTTGCCGTCACTCTGATAAATTGTCTTTTGCAGACTTTCCACCTCCTGCGCAGAGGACAATGCACTTGCCAATTCCTCTGGTGCAATTTGCATGATCCTGGCCAGCTGGCTGATACTCGGCTCTGCTCCATACTTTGCCTCATACTGTGCCTGCAGCTGTCTGGCATGCACTGCAGTTTCTTTTAATGTGCGGCTGACTTTGATCATGCCATCGTCTCTCATGAAGCGACGAATCTCCCCAATGATCATCGGTACTGCATAAGTGGAAAAACGCACGCCAAACGTTTGGTCAAAATGGCCAATCGCCTTCATCAGTCCAATACATCCAATTTGGAACAAATCTTCCTCCTCGTATCCTCTGCTGCGGTATTTTTTCACTACACTCCACACAAGCCCGGTATTGGCAAGCACCAGCTGATTTCTCGCCTGTGTATCTCCTGCCTTTGCCTGTTCAAACAATTCTGCCGAATACTCCAGAGAAAACACCTCTATTCCGCTCTCTTGCCACCGCAGATTTTTTTCTTCATCTGTACCAACGTACCGCTTCCAACAGATGAGGACACCTTTAGATCGTCCATAAACGCTTCCATGAAGCAAAAACCCATTCCAGATCGCTCTGTCCCGCGTACCGACTGACTGTACATCGGCTCCATGGCTTTCTTGACATTTTCGATTCCTCTGCCCCAGTCGCATATCTGCACAGTGAGCGTATCTTCCTCAATTGAACAGTCTAACCGAATCAATCCTTTCTCATACGGATACCCATGCACAATTGCGTTCGTGACTGCCTCTGAAACTGCTGTCTTTACATCATCAGTCTCCGCCACCGTCGGATTCATGCGTGTCATAAAAGAGGCCACACATACTCTGGCAAAGCTCTCATTTCTTGAGTCGCTCTCTAACGTAACTGTCATACGCTGCACTCCCTCCTGCAGCCATTTACCATCCAATTCTTTTTGCAGTTCTTCCATCTCTCCTCCATCTGCAGCTCTTTACTGCCACTCAAATCAATATTGATCACCATTACAGCGTCCCTACAACCTGATACACGCCGGATATGCGAAGCAGTCTGCGAATCTTGGCATCCTCGCCTGTCACAAGCACCTCGCCGCCCATGTGATGCATGCGCTTATAGCGTCCCAGCAGGATTCCAATGCCGGAGCTGTCCATAAATCCGGTTTTTGAAAAATCAAAGATCAGCTTTTGCACTTTTCCCTCTGAGATATAGCGTTCGGTCTCTTCACGGATGCCCTTACACACATGATCATCTACCTCCTCCGGCAGTCCGATAATCAATACCGGTCCTGCCTGCATATATGTTACATTTTCCATTTTGTCAAATACTCCTTTCGTTTCATTTTTGCACGAAAAAAGACACAGAGCCTTTTTATCTCTGTGTCTTATCTTTCGTATCATTTCTCGTTCTTATAAAGAAACCGTTTTTCTTGTGATTTTTCAAAATCGCATTGTAATTTACTGTCTTAATTTGCTGCCGCATTCGGGTCGGCTGCCGCATTTGCGTTGGCATTCGGATCAGCTTCTGCGTTTGCATTTTGCTCGGCTTCTGCGTTTGCATCAATTGCCTGATTTGCGGTATCATCCGGAGCAGCAGCCGGATTCTCTGCATTTGCGTTCGCATTTGGATCGGCTGCATTTGCATCGGCTGCATTCGCATCGGCTGCATTCGCGTCGGCATTGGCATCGGCATTTTGCACTTCCGGTGTTGCATCAAGTGACTGCAATACTTGTGGTGCAATCGCATTTAAGTTGACACGTACATCCTGAATCTGTGAACCCACTGGAAAACGCTGTATGTATTGCGTATACATGTCAATTGCCAGATCATTGTTGTTCATCTCCTGTGCGCTTAACGCAATGTAGAAATAAGCCTCACTGTAGGATGGATCAAGTTCGATAATCTTCTGGCACAATTCAATCGCTGTCTGACGATCACCCTCATGCTCGCGCTTCCAGACCGCAGTCTCAAAAATACGGTCAGTCAAATGATTCTCTATCTGCTCCTTGAGTGCCTGATACAGTTCATCATACGTATCATCATCTACTGCATCAGCATCAAGACTCGCATACAGGTCAACTGCCTGTGCGTAATCCTCCTCAACAAATGGCTTTGCCACAGCTAAAAGAGCCTGATATGCGTTTACAAGCTGCTCCGTTTCATTGCTGCTGTTCTTGTAGCTTTCCGCATCCTGATCCTTTTCGTCCTGAAGTTTCTCAATCTTATCCTCTAATTCGGTAATATTGGCATTTAATGCAACATATTTATCCTCATACTGCTGAATCTTTGCCTGATTGCTCTCGTCAAACTGTGCTTCCTTACCCGGCATAATTACATAATATAACACGCCAAGCGCCAACAAAAATCCAACCAATACATAGGCAGCAGCTGCCAGATAGCTTCCATAGTCGCGCATGCGCACCGGGATGATGACTTCTTCCCGTTCGAGCTCACCTGCCACACCGATGGAATTTTTTTTCTTTGAAATCTTATAATTGGTTTCCAGCTCTCTCTTGTAGGAAAGCGCGCCCGGATTTCCACGGTCAATCTCAAGGCAGCAATCAATAACATCGAGTGCCTGCTCATATTTTTGGTCTTCCATGTAGAGAAGTGCCAACAGCTGATATGCCTTAATCATTCTCGGATTAACGCTAATGACTTTCTTCAGCTGAATTACTGCCATATCACGCGCACCTGTTCTGGCATATTCAAGTGCCTGATTAAACTTTCGTATGCTGTGATCCGCACTGTCTAATGACTGGCGATTGTCACGCATGTCCTTAATGTACTCATCCGCAATATTTCCTCTGTGGCGAAGATTCTTGCTGATCACCCATTCCTTTAACGCCAGTGCTGCCTCACCCATCTCATAATAGACAAGTCCGAGCAAATTTCTGGCATTGATGTTTTTCTTATACAGCTGCAAGCTGGTGCGAAGACATTCCGCAGCTCCCGTCAAATCCCTTGCCTTGGCTCGTGCCAACCCTAAGTTGTAATACTGATTGGAAGCATAGATAATCTTACGGTAAAGCCTGATGTCAGCTCCGCATTTTGGGCAGGTATCCCGATCAGGGGACAGCCTGCAATTACAAGCATAGCACTTCATGCATTCCTCCGTGTGTTTACTTCTTAATTTCGTTCATCAGTTCCTGAAGGATATCGGTGATATCTACCATCTTATCGTTCAGAATCGCTTTTTCAGTTTCGTCTACTTCAAGACTTGGCTTAAACTTTGCCAGTTCTTCCTCAAAATTTATCATACTTTTGCGCCTTTCTGTGTGGGCAAACTTCGCCCTTGCATTATCATACCTATTTTCAGGCAAAAAATCAACCCTCAAACATTTTCCGAATCGCATCGCGATAGATTGACTTCGCAACGTGGTATTGATTCTCACCGGAGGAAGCAAAATGCTCCATCATGACACCAGCGTTGACTTCAAGTACCTTCCAGCCTGCCTCGGTTTTTATCATGTCAATCGAAGCAAAACGGATACCAAGTGCCCTGGCGGTTCTTTTTACCAGATTGACAAGCTCATCTTCCAGTTCCGGAATGGAAAGCGTGAGCGCACTGGCTCCCTGTCCGAGGTTGTGCTTCCAGTTTAATAAATATTTCTCGCCTTTTGCCGGTATTTTTGAAAGCTCTGCCGCACTTGGAATTAAGAAACTGTAAATCTGCTCTTTTGCAATCGCATCTGCAAGCAGCTTGCCAACTGTTGACATGCCATCACCCATAAGCGATGGACGAATCTTTGAAAAAGCAAGACGAATCTCGCCATCCAAGACAACCAGACGATACTCGCTCTGGATTTCTTCATAACTGCACACTGCCATCGCCTCCGAAGCGGCATAAATATCTGCTGCAGCCTGCTCAAGCTGTGCCTGTGTCTCTACCTTAAAGACCAGATTTCCTCCGGTTCCGTAATTATCCTTGCAGACAAGAGCTCCCTTCTCCAATTCGGACAAAAGTGCTTTCCAGCTGCCCTTTCCTCCTGTATACTGTAACATGGAAGGTGCCATGAAGCAGGCATGGTAAACACTCGGAATACCTTCTTCTTTCAGTACCTCGCTTGCAATGTTCTTGTCATTGCATACCTGCTGCACAGAGGACGGATTGAGTCCAAACTGGTAGCCCAAAATAAAGGCTCGCTTTCCACCCTTTTTCAGGCAAAATGCCCAGTCATAGGAGTAGCTGCTAAGAGCAATCCCCTCCTCTGCACAAATTTCATTTATGATCTTTACGTAACTGCTTTTACTGTTTTCCATTGTATGAAACTTCCTCTTGATTTTGGAATACTTGTATTATAAGATTAAATCTGTGAAATAGCAAGAATAACTTTGCGCAAACATACACAGCAGATGTCGGGACATTCTGCAGAAAGAAGGTTTTTTATGTCCGATTTACACGCACTCTTTACTGACAGCTTAAATAAAGAGCTGATAAGAGTCATTTTAAGCAATCCCTCGTCTAAGGATGGTGTCATCAAAATTTATGCCCGTCCGGTATTGAAAAATGACGAATTGCTTTTTCAAATAGAAGAATATACAAAAACTCAGGTTTTTCACAAGAATTTAAATGCTGCAGATGCCTGCACTTACCTGACAGCGAAACTGTCCATCAACAATACTACCCCATTTGCAGACAGCAGCTCTGATGCCAATCCGGTCACACCATTTAAAGTCCTTGCTCCATTTCGCAATGCTGTCGTAGAAACACAAAGCTATATTGCAAATGTTCTCGTCAGCAAAAAGGGGGCTGCAACAATCAAAAAGAAAATGAACACTGCCTCTGTGAAGGCTCCAATGATCTCTCTTGAACACAATCGCAAGAAAAAATACATTCTTGAGGAAGGTATTCCGGTTCCATTTCTGATTGACCTTGGTGTCATGACACAAACCGGTGCAATTGTCCACTCCCACTATGATAAATTCCGCCAGATCAACCGTTTTCTTGAGTATATCGAAGACATTCTTCCGGCACTTCCGACCGGGCGTGAACTTCGCATTCTGGACTTTGGCTGCGGAAAATCCTATCTGACCTTTGCGATCTACTATTATCTGAAAGTCTTAAAGGGATACCCGGTGCGTATTACCGGACTTGACTTAAAAGAAGATGTCATTTTCCATTGCAATGAACTCGCAGTGCGCTACGGCTATGATAAGCTCGAATTTTTATGCGGCGACATCGCCTATTACGATGGCTGCAGTCAGGTTGATATGGTCGTTACCCTTCATGCCTGCGATACGGCAACCGACTATGCACTTGCAAAAGCTGTCAGTTGGGGTGCCAAAGTCATCCTCTCTGTTCCCTGCTGCCAGCATGAATTAAATAAGCAGATGAAAAATGAGCTGCTCTCCCCTGTTCTTCATTATGGCATCCTAAAAGAGCGCATGGCCGCATTGATGACCGATGGTCTTCGTGCCCAGATTCTCGAAGCAAACGGCTATCGCACTCAGATTTTGGAATTTATCGACATGGCTCATACACCGAAGAATCTGCTGATTCGTGCTGTCTATAACGGACGCTGTGCTGATAATAAAGCTGAAATCGACGAACTGCTCTCTGCTTTTGATATAAATCCGACATTATATCGTCTATTATGCAAAACAAATGCAGATACGGTTTCCAACTAATTCACCGGAAAACTACTGGTAAAACAACATTGTTTCCGGGCTGCTCTACGCATAAAAAGCCATTTCCCAAGGCAAAAGCCTCCGGGAATGGCTTTTTAACTTTCCTGTATATTCGCTTTGTTTTCGTATATTCGCGCTATGTTTGTGCTATTTGCATGATGTTGGGGTCAAAAGGCTTTCTGACCTTTTGACCCTGGTATCATTTGCATTCTATACGCAGCGTATCGTTTTACTTTCTCAGCGCAGCCAGTCGCTCCTTAACCTGCTTCATAGTTGCCTCATATTTCTCCAGCTTTGCCTTCTCCTCGGCAATCTTCTCCGCCGGAGCCTTGTTTATAAAACGCTCATTGGACAGCATGCCATGAGAACGCTTTAATTCACCCTCCAGCTTCTTTTCTTCTTTTTCCAGACGCTCAATTTCCTTTGCAATATCAACCAACTCTGCAAATGGCATATACATCGTTGCGCGTGCAGTTACAGCAGATACGGCATCGTCAGCGATTCCGCTCTTATCAGACTGAATCAGAACTTCATTTGCACAACCAAGCGTTGCAAAGAAAATCTTATTGTGTTCAAAGATTTCTCTTACCTTTGCGTCATCCGATACGACATAAACGGTAGCCTTCTTGCTCGGCGGAACATTCATGGAAGTGCGAACAGTACGGATTGCACGAACGGCATCCTTCATCATCTCTACTGCTTCCTCTTCCTCTGCAAAGTTCCACTCAGACTTACTTACCGGCCATGCGGATACCATGATGCTCTCCTCCTCATCCTGCAAGTTGCAGAAGATTTCCTCTGTAACAAACGGAATGAACGGATGAAGCAACTTCAAAGACTGAATCAAAACGGTCTTCAGTGTCCAGATTGCAGCAGCCTGAGACTTGTTTCCATCGTCCCACAGACGCGGCTTTACCATCTCAATATACCAGTCACAGAACTCTTCCCAAACGAAATCGTATACCTTCTGAAGTGCAATACCCATCTCGTAGCGGTCAAGGTTCTCGGTTACTTCCTGAATCAAGCGATTGCACTTGCTCAGAATCCACTTATCCGCCATGGTCAGATCTTCCAGAGAAACCTTGTCCGTAGATGCCTTTTCCATGTTCATCATGATGAAGCGAGATGCATTCCAAATCTTGTTTGCAAAGTTTCTGGATGCCTCAACACGCTCATAGTAGAAACGCATATCGTTGCCCGGTGCATTTCCAGTCATCAGTGTCATACGAAGTGCGTCGGCACCATACTGGTCAATGACCTCAAGCGGATCAATACCATTTCCAAGAGACTTACTCATCTTGCGGCCCTGGGAATCTCTTACAAGACCGTGCATCAATACGGTATGGAACGGCTCTTTTCCTGTCTGCTCAAGACCGGAGAATACCATACGGATAACCCAGAAGAAAATGATATCATAACCAGTTACAAGAACATCAGTCGGATAGAAATACTCGTACTCCGGAGTCTTCTTCGGCCAGCCAAGTGTGGAAAATGGCCACAGTGCAGAGGAAAACCATGTATCCAGGGTATCCGGATCCTGTGTCAGATGGGTGCTTGCGCACTTCGGGCAAACAGTTGGTGCTTCCTTTGATACAACCATCTCACCGCACTCATCACAGTAATAAGCCGGGATTCTGTGTCCCCACCAAAGCTGTCTGGAAATACACCAGTCATGAATACCATCCAGCCAGTGCAGGTAAGTCTTTCCATAATTTTCCGGAACGAACTTCAGACGGCCTTCCTTTAATGCAGCGACTGCCGGCTTTGCCATCTCATCCATCTTGACAAACCATTGCTGCTTTACAAGCGGCTCAACAGTTGTCTTGCAGCGGTCATGTGTACCGACTGCATGAACATGCGGAACAACCTTTACCAACAGACCCATGCTGTCAAGCTCTGCTACAATTGCCTTTCTTGCCTCATAGCGGTCCATTCCCTCAAACTTGCCGCCGTTTGCATTGATGGTTCCGTCATCGTTCATGATGTTGATCTCCGGCAGGTTATGACGCTTTCCAACCTCGAAGTCATTCGGGTCATGCGCAGGTGTGATTTTTACACAGCCAGTTCCAAACTCCTTGTCAACATAAGCATCCGCAATTACAGGAATCTCCTTGTTTACGATTGGAAGCAAGAGTGTCTTGCCAACGATATCCTTATAACGCTCGTCATCCGGATTTACGGCAACAGCAGTATCACCAAGCATGGTCTCCGGACGGGTGGTCGCGATCTCTACGAAACGACCCTCTTCACCTACAATCGGATACTTGATATGCCAGAAATGACCTTCCTGCTCTACATGCTCAACCTCTGCATCAGAAATGGAAGTCTTGCAGACCGGACACCAGTTGATGATGCGGCTTCCCTTGTAGATATAGCCTTTCTCGTACAGGCGGATAAATACTTCCTGAACGGCCTCTGAGCAGCCCTCATCCATGGTGAAACGCTCTCTGTCCCAGTCAGCTGAGGAGCCAAGCTTCTTTAACTGACGCACGATACGTCCGCCGTACTCTTCCTTCCATTCCCACGCATACTTTAAGAACTGATCTCTTGTCAGATCCTTCTTCTCAATGCCTTTCGTCTTTAAGTTCTGGATAACCTTAACCTCAGTAGCGATTGCGGCGTGGTCGGTTCCCGGCTGCCATAAAGCTTCATATCCCTGCATTCTCTTGTAACGGATCAGAATATCCTGCATGGTATTATCCAGCGCATGTCCCATGTGAAGCTGTCCTGTGATATTCGGCGGCGGCATCACGATGGTAAATGGCTTCTTGTCACGATTTACCTCTGCATGAAAATATTTCTTCTCCATCCACTTGTCATAAATCCGGCCCTCAATTTCAGACGGATTATATGTTTTGTCCAGTTCTTTCATAAATCTCCTCACTTCTTCGTTCATGCGCATGCAAATGCTGTGCATGATTGCTGTGCATGATTGATTGTTGTGCATTTAAAATCTGCACGACTTCCTGTTGTCTGATAACTATCACAAATGTATTGATTGAATAGTTATATTTTTTACTCGTCCATCACCATATGGCAATAAGCGCGCTTTCGCTGCGTCAGGTAATCCTGTGAAATCTTTTGATTGATCTCGTTGTCCTCTCCGATGCTGCGCACGACTGTCTCCTGCTCGCTCTGCTCCTGAAGACGCGTCTCTACCTCCATGTAATGGGCCTGCCATCTGGATATCTGACTGCTTGCCACGCATTCAAGTTCCTTAGCAAATGGCTTTCCGGTCTGAAGTGCCAGATAATACATTTGCTCCAGAATTTCTTCGCGTTTTAACTCCGCATATGCTGCCTCTAAACACTCCATCGCTTCATCAGCGTAACCCATACGAAGATACGCGACACCCATATGCTGCAAAATCTGACCGTAAAACTGCGGCTTCTGTCTGAGATCACGCGGCATTTGAATCGTCTGGCTGTAGATCTGCACGGCGCACTCAAAGCGCCCCTTGTCAAGCAGCAGATCACCGCGTTCCTTGCTTCGCTCTAAGAGATTCTGGCGATTCATGCGATCTAAGCGATCCTGAAACTGCTGAATCTGCGTCTCCTCATAATAGCCGATCTCACGCATGATCATCACCAAAACGGCACCCATATCGGCACTTGATCCATAACTTTTTACAATCTTGTCTGCCAGCTCCGGCATATGAAGCTCAAGCCGGAAAAAGTCAATAACCTCCTGACGAATAAAATCCTCGCCCAGCAGATAAGTATTGTTAAATATATAATAGCAGAATTCTTCCGCCGTGTAAATATGAATGCCCAGTTCCTTCACATAAAGCGGATTCTCGGCAATGTCACCGCACTGAATATATTGTTCCATTCCCGATGCCTCCTTAATCAATCTTGATTTCTTTTTTGACCACAATGCCGGATGATGGGAAAAATTCGCCAAATCCCAGATCCTGCACGCGCACCATCGCGGCATGTTCTGATGTAAAGGTCAGAATCAACCGCACTCTTGTCGTCTTGTTTGGACGCTTTGGGAATGCATCCAGACTGATATTTTCAAACATCGTCAATTTTTCACCCGTCTTTTTGATCTTTAAGCGAATAGAGGATGCTTCATCGAGAATCAAATCAGCCGTTGTACGGCAATCATACCAGTTGCTGCCCTCTTTTGCAAGCATCAGCACTTTTTTATTGCCGTGTACACTCGTATCCATCCAGATTGAAGCACCCACTCTGCCCTCACAGATAATCGTGTACGGGTAGGCATTACGCCCATGAAATTCATTATTTCCGGTAATCACGGCTCCCTTGGCAAAAATGTTGCTCTCGTAGTAGATGCTCTTTCGCACCCTGCCTCCGGCAGCAACCGCATTGATAAAGCCTCTTCCCCACTCACCGCAAGTCTCCATTACCTTGCCGCTGACAAAAAATGAACTGACACTGCGGTGATCAATAATCCTTTCTAAATGTTCGCGAATCATCGAATCCACCATTCTGCGGTGTGTCTCGTTGTTCATCATATCCTGTGACAGATTCGTCTCAAGCACTTGTCTGGTAGCCTTGATGACAGGCGGATTTACACTGCGAATCAGATTTAACTCGTAGCAGGTAAGCTGGGAGCCGGACCAGTCAAGAAGCAGCGCGCGACTGTTAAAATTTGCTTTTGGCTGGCGCAGCACAAAATACAGATACGCCTCTGTATGATTGATGATGCTGACATTCTCTCTTGGAATGTTCAGGCGATCCATACAGTGCGTGATGCTGTCCATTACCGCCGGGTCGGTCTTCTCCAACGTAAAGACAAGTCTCGCAATAGTGCGTGTCCCGCACTGCTCATAGACTGTCTCAAGGAGCGTGCCAATATAAGAGCCAAGCAGTTCCTCCGGCGTATAGCGGCGATCTCCAACTGCCACACTATCCTTTCTGGAAAGAAGCGTCAGCAGCTTGTCGACCACAGCCCCTCCGCCTTCAAGCACAGCCTCGTAAGCTTCCTTTCCAACCAGCCAGCCGTCATGACCCTTTTTTCGCCCAAGCGCCGTCTGAATCACCGTACGGTTATCCGCCTGAGGAAAGCTTATGTCAGCCGGGTTCATATTGTCGGAACGATACCGGCTTATTTTTGTCACATCATCACATAAATCAAAACCTATTATCAGTTTTTCCATAATCTTTCGTCCTTTTACAATAACACATACAGTTCTTTGGCTGCTTCGCGGTTTCGAATTGCCTTGATGCACTCCGCCTTCCACTGGTCATAATTTTCTTTTCGTTCGAGCTCAATAAGCTTTTGAATCTCACCGTAGATGCTTCCTTCTCTGCAATAGCAGGATGTCGGATCGAGAAGCACTTCTTTAACCTCTTTTTCCTCATCCCCGTCACCACAGCGCACACTAATTTGAACCATCTCGTCCGGAAAGAGAAATACACCTGCCGTATAGATACCCAGATAAATTTCCTGCATCTCATATGTAACCTGCTTGCCCCTTGGAATCAGCTCACCGCTCAGCCATACATGACGCCCCGGTATGCCATTCCACTGGACAATGATGCGTCCTTCCATCTGGTGCGGCAGCTCGATCAGCCCCTTAAGACCATGGAAACACTTCATGTAGATGCCCTTTGCACAATATGCATATAGTAACTGCTCACAAAGCCGTTGTCCCTGTGTGCTAAGCGTTGTCTGTCTGCTGTACTGCTGCAAGAGTGCAAGCGAGAATACCTCCGGAAGATTTTGCGTCTGTTCAATTAACAGTTCTTCAAGTATATCCTGCATCTCTTTTGTAAGTGCACTCTCCTCCATCAAACTGTCATGACAGCGCACAACAAGTACGGCTCTGGCTAACTTTTCGGATACGCAATTTGTTTTTTTGCAAATCTCATATGCTTCGTCAAGATGAGCTGTCTCTCCTGTAAAGAGCATCTGTGTTACAACGCGAGCTGCCAAATCACCGCTGTCTGCCTTCGCATGATCTGCCGCGCAAAGAAGGTTATATAAATCCTGTGTTGGCCCTGCATAGTGCATGCACAGATAACGAAGAATTGTCTCGTGAACCTGCTCGGCCTGCAGCAGACGGATGCAAAGAAGCAGCAGGCTCTCACTATACTCGTACAAAGTTTCTGTGATGCGGCGCACCGTCATCTTTAATAAAAGATCCGGACGCACCCCTTCGCTTCCATAAGCACAGACATACTCAAATGCCTCCTTGCTGTAGCCGCGCAGCACGCACATCTCGATTAAGCGCACACGTGTCTTTTTCTCAAGTGTGCCCGGATCAATCGATACCAGCCATGCATCATACTCTCTCGTCTTTTCACCGTTAAAATAGCAATAGTCCACAATGCGGGCCGTCAACACATGCTTAAAGGAACGCGTAACCTCTGTTTTTTCAAGCAATTGCTTAGAAAGCATCAGTCCTTCCCCGTTTTCGATTGGCTTTGTATAATAACGCTCAGACTCCTGCACCATAAGCATCAGCTGACCAGACACTTTCTGTCTGCACACTGCTGCCAAATCCTCGCGGTACATGAGTAAAATCATCTTCATATTCGGATCCACATAACGGTTTCCATAAGCATCCTCAAAGAGAATTGCCGCATCCTGTGCATAGACAGGCACACAAACCTCGCCATCCATTATTCGTGCGCTTTGCTCTGGGCGAAGCTGCGCGTAATGAACAATTGCCTTCTTTGCATAAGGAAGTGTGCAAGTGATCTGTCTGGAAAACAGAAGAGAAATCAGCACAGACCCAAGGTGCTCGTCAATCAAGCCCGGACTTAGCCAGTTGTCGTAGAGCGGAACGAGTTTTGCATTGATACGCCCGTCTAAAAGTTGGCGAATTGCAAACTCGTCCATCTGCGGCTCATACGCCTGATACATGTCGGTTCCCTTCGGAAAATGTTCTAAAATATACGTGTAAAGATTCAAACGTGTGCGATTATCCAAATCATTCTTAAACGAATAATAGAGAAGAATGCTGTTTGGCAATTCTCTGTTCGGAATCTGATCGCAGATTGATGTCATAAATGCATCGTTAAGTCCGGTCAGATTAATCTCCTGCGCAATGCCAAGTTCAAACCATGATGCATATGCTGGGGACGTTTTGCCCATGCGAATTAACGCCGAGCAAATCAGTGTCAGCACTCGCTTATCCTTAAAGCTTGTATACATGCGCTTCATAACATGATACAAAAGCTGTGGATTTTCCACACCGGCAAGTGAGAGTGACAAATATTGCCGGACAAGCTCTGGTGTCAGACAGGAATAGCGAATCATATAGGAAAGAAGCTGCATCATAAATTCATCCACGCGCCTGATCTCTCCCGGCTCTTCTCGGCAAATTTTTGCCGCATACGCATAAATAATCGGCTTTGCACCGTAAATGCGGTACATACGCTCACACTGACGCAGCTTCTCAGCTGCACCTAAATCTGTCTCAGTTACCAACCAGACCAAAGACGCAACAAGACTGTCCGTATGACGCTGCAATTCGAGTGCTGCGGCTGTCGCTTCCTTGCGATCGGTATCCCTCCCAGTAAGCTTCCACTGAAGGTACAGCGTCATCAGATACTCTTCCTGCTGACGCTTTGTGGTGGTGCGCGTCAGATTGGAGCGATACCATGAAAGAAGGTGATCAGCCTCGTCCGTGCGTTCCTGCTTGGCGAGAAGCCATACACGATACAGATAAAGGCCTGCGTTGGATGGATACTTTTTCATATTCTCTTCCAGACACTGATCCATCTGTGAGAAAATCCCAGTCTCCTCATGACTCTCATTTAAATAAGCAAGGAGAAGATGATACAGATAACGCACAATCGACTTTGGCGGTCTGTTGTCTGGTCGTACTGCATTCCTTATGTTCTTTTTATTGAAGCTTCGCGTTACCTGAATGCGAAACTCTGCGCTCTGCGTCGGTGTTTCAATTTGCACATGCGCGATATTGCGGCCTTTATGCATCTTTGATGCATCTGCAAATGCGTTGAGGATCATCTGCTGCTGTGAGAAATCACGTGCAGTAATCTTTTTTTGTGGAAGCACCAGCCATGGTGCATCCGTCTTTACCTGTGCAGAAAACCAGCCCCATGTGCTTGCCGTTACCAGAATTTCAACACCCTCCTGCAAAAGATCTTCCTCTGCAAAGTCTTGTATCTTTGCCTGTGCTGTAAGCTGCACCGGATCCTTTAATGACATTGCAACTGCAAATGCCTCCAATGCCTGATGTTCAAAACTTCCTTCAAGAAATCCCTCATAGAGTGCCGTGCGCTGTACCTGATTTTTCATAAAGTCTAGCTCTCGAAACTTGTCTGACACAAATAAGTGGTGCGCCTGTGACGGATTTTCCCGGTACAGAGTGCCAAATTCTTCAAGCGTATGCGGCAGCTCCTTTGCCGCGACAGTCTCCTTTACATTGTAGTGATACTCAATTCTGCGCTCACCCGCATTACCAACCACAACAATCGCGCCATTAATCTCATCGCCTGCCTTCATGTCAATCGTATTAATCTCAAACAGAACTGCCGCGCTCAGCCCCGCTGCCTGTTTTGTTCCTATTTTCACTCTTTCATTTGTTGAGTAGAAAAAGCCTTTAAAAGGTATCCGGTTCTGTACCCGGATTACAAGTTCTTTGTTCTGTACGGTGCCGGCTTCCACTCTTCCCTCCAGATATGCCGGGGAAAATTCCAGCTCTGGTGCCTTCACTAGTACATTTCCGGCAGCCAGCTGTTCGATCCGATCCTTCAACTTTTTCTCCTCCTTTTGTTTCATTATGTATTTTTGCACATATGTTGTATCATTTTATCGCAAATATAAATAACAATCAAGCATTTCTATTGATTTTTTTCTTTGTTGTCACGCATTCTTTTTTTATCATATCTTATATCAAGTACAAAACACGCAAAGGAGTCTCTATGGACTACAATGGAAACCGTACCCGCATTCAGCGTGGGAATTATCATAGAGTGGCAAATAATTGTCCTTGTGAAAACTGTAATTGTAATGGAAGCACTTCAGTTTCAGGATGCAATCGAGCTGCCATGAATACCGCAAATGCCATAAATAATGGAAATGCTTCGGGTGCTTCTGTTTGTGCATGTGCAGACCGCACGATATCCGTTGAAGGAAGCCTTCCTCGCCGTCCAGTCGGTATCTCTTATGTGACAGTTCAAACCTTTGGCGATCTTTATCCGACACAAAAGGCTTTGAACGTGGGAACGATCTTTGAATCGCTTGATTATCCTTTCGCTGCTGCCTGCTGTCCTTCAAATCAAATGAGAGGAGGTCGCGTATGAACATGAACGGAAATAGAACAGCAAATCGAAATCAGAATACCAATGCTGCCGCTGCAATGTCTCATGTCTATATGCATGGCTTTGTCTGCGATGATGCTGCTCTCTTTTTGGATACTCATCCGGACTGCTCTCATGCGTGCCGTCTGTATCAGGAGAATTTTGCCCAGTATGAACATGCTGCCAAACATGCCGCAGCCGCCGGCAACCCGCTTTTCCGCGCAAATGCCGTATCCGACTGCGGTTGGAGCTGGACAGATGAACCATGGCCATGGGAAGGAGGCAATTGCTAATGTGGATTTACGAAAAACGACTTCAGTACCCTGTTCATATTACACAGACCAATGCAAAACTTGCCCAAGTTATCATCTCACAATTTGGTGGGCCGGACGGCGAGCTTGCCGCTTCGCAGCGCTATCTGTCACAGCGCTACACGATGCCAGATGGCATGACAAAGGGATTACTTACTGATATTGGAACCGAAGAATATAAGCGTCAATTATTGAGATTAAATGCAGATATGATGAATAAAAAGATAACGTGCTTCCTTATGATGTGATATATACAATGCAGCGCCGCCTAGAGGGCTTTTATTTGCTTTTAATTACGTAGTCTAAGCTAATCCAGCCTGCGCCGCTCTTTAGCTTGCCCCACTTTGAGGCTCCGGCACCGGATGCCTCGTCAATAATGGTCAGCGACATCGTCTCGGTGATCTTTCCGGTGACAGAAGACGCTGTGGTCGGCTGCTCCCGGATATTGAGAACGTGATCCGGGATGGAAGCAACGTCTACCTTCACCATATATGGTGTTATTGTCTTTGCATAATTGAGTCCGAATCCCTGCTGAATTCCTGCAATGATTGCCTGTGCAATCTTATTCTTGTTTGCCAGATACCAGTTCATGTCATCCCGATCTGTGATGAAGCAAGTCTCCAATACCGCGTGACTTATGCCCTGGGCACGTACCTTTGACTGAACCATCAAGCCATTCTTATAGCTTTCCTGTCTCTGGGTGACTACCACACCGTCCCATGCCTGTCTGCTTCCAATAGCATAGAGATTATTCAGGATCGCATCTTCGACAGAGTGACCGGTTTCACTCTGGTCGATATAGACCATACTTCCTTTCATTTTGCCGTCACCGGCAGAATCGGTGGTAGCTGATGCATTGAAATGCACCTCAAGCACATAATTGTATGGTGTGAAATCATACTGACCGCCATGCTTGAAATACGAATAGTGGTTGCGATCCGGCGCGACATCACACGGCACACCTGCCTGATTGGCTGCGGTCTTGATCAGATTGCGCAATTCACGCGTCAGGTCTGCCTCCTGATAGCCACATCCTACTGCACCCGGATCCCACGATCCATCTACATTTCTGCCATGACCTGCCATTACTAACATACGAAAACTCATTTTATCTATCTCCTTCCTTTTGCCAAAATAAAAGTGTCCCCACTTATTTGATATGGAATCACTGCCCAAATAGTCATATGCAGCGTATAAGTTTGCTAACTTTTTTTCAACTTCCTGCTTGTGTTGCCGTCATTCATCTTCCTTAATCTGTGAAATGTTCATTAAGATGCATGTGACACCAGACAGCAACACCGTAGACAGGCAGACCTTCCAATCTACCTGTGACAATACTGCACTACTGCCGATCACACCAATGGCAGCCTGTGCCATGGTCTTGATACAACGGATTCCTACGTTTTTAAACCACTTATTCATGTTTCGCTCTCCCTACTTTCCAAATCTTTGATTCGATGATTTGCAACCAAAATTTGCTCATGCATAATCGAGGTTTCTTTTTCCAACTTATAGGTACGCTCGATTAAAGTCATCCGCAAAAGTAATCGTCGATTCGTCGGCGCCACTCATTACATCAATCAGATTTTGGATTGCCTCGTCTGAGTAATCACCAAGATTCTGCAATTCTTCTCTGAGTTTTCCAGTTTCCGTGATGATTAACGTGCTAGCTTCCGCATAGGACTTCATATACCCGGACATTACTTCTTGATACGCACTTTCAAGTGCCTGCTCGTACTGCTTATCAATCAACTCTTGCAGGGCATCTTTTGTACCAGTGTACGCATCGCCAATTTCTCCGATCAAGCTTTGGATATCAGGGGAATATTTTGTCAACTCATCATGATAGAATTGGAACATGCTTTCGTCTGAGCTATTCAGACTACCGTTTTTCAGCAACTTTTCATTCAGTTCCATATACTTATCCAATATATCATTGATATAGCTATAGTCTGAATCTGCTGCAATTTTGGATGAAGACAGTGTTTTGCTCAAGTTACTGATCGAATCAGAAATGCTTTCCAGATCTTCCTCGAACCCTGTCTTGTGTGCTTCTGTGTACAGTGTGTACAATGCTGCCGATATAGCGCCTACACCTACGGTTGCTGCTAAAATTGGATGTGCAGCTGCCGAAGCTACAAGATTTGAAATGCCTGTTCCGATTTTTGTGAGTGTGTTTCCTACTGTAGTCATCGTCTTATATGCTATCAGCGACGTAGCAACTGCCGCAAGACCTGCACCCACTCCATTCCAGACACTTTCCGGTACAAGATCAACCGCCTTTGAAAGTGCTTCCAAACCTCCTGCGAAACCGTTGACCGTAGCAGCCGCACCATCTGCAATGTGAAAATCTTTAACAAAATTAACTGCGCCCTGTCCGATGCCTATAACCATCTTTGAGAGCACGCTATAGAAACTGTCAAGTGCGCCGTTTAAGAAATTCCAGTCCACATTGTTGTTAAACTTTGTTACTTCGTCAACCAGAGCGGGAATGGCACTGCTCATTGTCCATGTAGCAATCGGTTTCAAAAATGACTCATAAAAATTCATCTTATCCGTCCACACAAACTTAGCAACATTCTGCAACGATGTATAGAAGTCTGCCAGTGATCTCCTTAACTTGTCCCAATCAATCTCATTCAGCAAATCATTTGTGATGTTGAAGAATCTTGGAAGACCTGCATCATCACTCAGATACCACTCACCCATCGGCTTTAGGAAGTTGTTCCAGAAGTCCTTGATTGTTCCCCATGTGAAGGATTCTAGCTTTTGGAAGCCATCGTTATACAGATTCTTGATTGCATCCGTAGTTGGCTTAATCAGCTCCAACAGTTTTTTAAAGGAATCCGACAGTTCATCTACAACGGTATCGCCCTTTGAAAGCGTTCCAAAGTCTACGTCTCCTCCGCTGAACAGTCCACCTGAACCGCCACCTGAGCCGCCTGTTCCACCGGTTCCACTGCCTCCCGAACCTCCTGAGCCGCTTCCTCCCGAAGTGCTTGACGTAACTTCGCTCAGTTTATTTAGCTGGTCAAAGCCAAGTAAGCTGTTCATTTCCTTTGCTGCTTGTTTAGCAGCGTCTCCTACTGCTCCGGTATTGTCTGCCAGTGTTCCGGCATTATCTGCAGCATCTGCCAGACCGCTTCCTGCATCGTTCGCCGCTGATGCCAGGTTTGAAACTCCATCTGACGCATTTTCTGTAATTCCACCTCCTGAGGACGAGGAATTTCCGGTAATCAGTGCCGTAAAGCTCTTAAATGCCTTCGCAACAAGATCGATCTTTTTTAAGAGCGCATTGACCTGAATGATGATCGGGTTGAACAGGTTGATAAAGCCTTGTCCAAGGCTTGCCTTTATGGACTGGATTCGTAAGTTTAAAATTCGCGTCTGGTTCGCCCAGCTTGTCGCTGTGTTGGCAAAGTCTCCCTGAGCCAGTGACAGACGATCCAGCACAAAACGATACCGCAAAGCGACCTTCTCCTGCTCCGTCATATTGGCAGTCGTTACACTCATTCCCTGTGCCAGTGCATAGGCATCAAGCGCGTCCTGAGTCATTACAATTCCAATATCTTTGAGGGATTCCGTCTCTCCGGTGAATACACTCTTCACCTTTGTATACGCTTCGTCCTGTGTGATATTGTAGAAGGAGGCGACATCTCCTGCCAGACCTGTTAAGGTTGTGGACATCTGGTAAGCTTCGTTCTCGGCAAAGCCAAATGACGTTGCCATGGCTCCGAATGTTCCGGCATAGCGTTTCGCCATCGTCTCTGAAAGACCGAACTGATCGGCTGCATTTTGTGCAAAGGTGTCCACACTGTCAGACATGGTCGAAAATGTTACATCAACGACATTTTGAACCTCTGTCAGATCGGAGCCCAGTTCCATGCACTCACTGGCAAAACTCGCAAAACTGCGTGCCGCTGCTAAAATCGCAGCGATACCTATGACGGATTTTATCGACTTTCCTATCCGGTCAAATGCACTTTCTGATGTTGTCGCCGTACCTATGACCGTCTGTGACATGCGGTTCATGCTTTGGCGCATCTGTGATGATGCGTCCTCTGCCTCATCGCCCACATCTTCTATCAAATCTGGCAGAGTACCACGTCCATAGGAGCGATGCACCGCATGGGCGTGGATGAATGCCTCTTTCTTATTGATTTTTAATATATTCTTGTACCAACTGTAGACTGTTTTCACTTACTGTTGTAGCAAAATAACTGTCACTCCAAAACAGCGGTTTCCAATAATACTCTTTTAGAATAGTATCACCATATTGTTTTCTTGCATAGCGGCTTGTTTTTGTCTTAATGACATTTACTAGTGTTCCCGGTGCTGTAAACGGATCCGCTTCAAACAAGATATGGATATGATCTGCTTCTCCGTTCATTTCTAGAATCACCAGTTCTTTTTCCTCAAAGATATCCTGTATTACTTGATAAACGAATTCCTTGACCACCCCAGTTAAAACTGGACGGCGATACTTTGTTACCAGTACGACATGGTACTGTAACAGAAAACAGCTATGTCGATTGGTATAGTACTTTTGGCCAGATTTTTTCTTGTACATATGTTTGTTTTTTCCTTTACACCCATTTAATTTTATGTTATGATAGTATCATAAAAATAAACTATTGTAAAGAGGTACATCCATTATGAAAAAGGCAGTTCCAATGATTGTATCAGAAGAGAATTTTAAAGAAATCTTTGCTTTTGCAGACCAGTATTCCCAGCTTGCAAAAGCATTGTACAATGCTGCTCTTTTTCGTATCCGTCAGGTATTTACAGGATGGGACAAAGGAGAGAACCGTACGCCATTGGAACAGTCTGTTTTCGATGAAATCCAGTGTGCAAAAGAAACGTATGGTACATTCTCCTGTCGTCGTGTTCTCTCGTATCCAGCATTAGATAAGATTTTACGTGCAACGAAGAATCCTGATTTTTTTGCTGGATTGCCGATGCAGACCGCACAGAGTATTGTACGTCAGGCAGTAACAGACTTTAAAGCTTGGCTTGAAGCGTTAAAAGCTTATAAGAAGGATCCTTCTTCTTTTACTGGAAAACCAAGAATGCCAAAGTATTGCAAAGCGGATCGAAAGACCTTTAAGGTAACAAATCAGGATGCTGCTCTTTATCCATCGAAGGATGGAAAGGGCTGTCTGTTGAAATTACCGAAGATAGAGAAAAGTAGAATTCCTCTTTCTTATCTGAAAGACACTTCGAATCTTCGGGAGATTGTATTTAAGCCTTATTATGGAAAATATATCATGACTTTTATTGTTGAGGAGATGGCTCCGCCTTTTTACCCAGATATGCCGAATATGGCAGGAGTGGATCTTGGTACGGATAACATCGCAGCTATCGCATGTACAGACGGCTCGTCTGTTGTATACAAGGGCGGTGCAATTCTGTCATCCAATCAATTTTTTGCCAAACAGAGGGCTAGTGCGGTATCCATCCTCACAAAAGGAAAGACCTACTGTCATGCCCCCTCAGAATTCCTGAACAATCTTTCATTAAAACATGATTGTTTTCTCAAAGATCAGTTCCATAAGATCAGCACAGCAATTATCAAATACTGTGCCTCTCATCGGATCGGTATCCTTGTTGTTGGTACCAATCGTTTATGGAAACAGCGTACTTCCATGAGTAAAAAGAACAATCAGAAGTTTGTGTCCATTCCTCATGAAAGACTTCGCTGGATGATCTCCTACAAAGCATTGATTGCTGGAATTGAAGTGATCTGGCAGGAAGAAAGCTATACCTCAAAGGCAGACTGTACGGCAGGTGATGTGATTCCCGTATATGGAAAAGAGACAACACGTCCCGTATTTTCTGGGCGTCGTGTAGAACGAGGATTGTATCTTTGCAAAGAGGGATACTGCATCAATGCGGACTGTAATGGAGCCGCGAACATCCTTCGAAAAGCATTTCCTCACGCATGGGACGAATGTAAGGATTACCATTTCTTGGCAACACCTGCTTCCATTGGGTTTGAAACGTTAAATCCAAGCCCCTTTCCAAAGAGCCAGAAACAACGTGCAGCAAATAAAAAGAAATAACGATCCAAAATGCGCCATCCGGACGCGCCCTGTTAGACAGGTTGAAAAGATCTGGATTTATGTATTCCAAAGGTTTCATTCACCAATGGATAGAAGGCTTCGTGAACAGTCCTTTATATGTACGGTCAGCGTAGGCTCATTCGTTTGCGTTCGAAAGACGAAAGTGATACGACATCAAAAACTTCACAAACATCGGTACCGTCTTCTGACGTGATATTTTTTCGGAGCGAAGCTCCGTTTCAGATACCACGTCCATAGGAGCTATGCACCGCATGGGCGTGGAGACTTCATTGCATCTTTCACTCTTTCAAATCCGCGTTCCAAGCCAGATGTGTCAGGGGCTTCCAATGCTTCCTCTATGATGTCTTCAATCGGGTCCATCTCTCTTCGGACCGTTTCGCGGAATCTCGTGATTCCTTTGGTAAATGGTGTCATGTCAGCCTGAATTACTACCTGCAGGGTCTGTAGCGTTTTCGCATTCGCCATCGTCTCTCACCTCCTTCCAGTATCTGTTGTGTACTGCTGCAAAATTATATCTTGATTCTCTTATGCGCTCGATTTCTGTTTCTCTTTGCATCTGATCGGACAGTTTCTTCTCTTCCTGATACAGTGTTGGGAAATAGTCCCACACATGACTGATCTTTGCATCTTTGTTCCCCAACATGCTCGATATTCTGATTCCCAGTTCATCTACTATGTAACTTGCGGCATTCAGACGCTCTTTCTGCTGCCTCTGCCGCACTCGTGCGCGGCTTTCAAGCATATCACATACCTCTGCTATACTGAGATTCCAGAACAGGTTCGGAAGTATCTCCGCATCAAGCGCACGCGTGTACAGCTTATACACCAGCTCCGAGGCCGTTATAGGCTCGTCTGCACACCCATCCGCTTCTGAATTTTCTTTACTTCCGATTTGTTCTTTTCTGGAAAAAAACCGGATACCGTATACAGATCAATGAATGGACCATATGCAAACTCAGTCTGGCAATGTCCTTCCTCCACATATTCGTCAAACAGGTTATACGTTTTCTCAAGCGTAATGTCCTTGTCATATGTTTTCAAACCTTCGCATACAATCTGAAGCATAGTTCCAAGACGTGGCATCCCCTGATTATTGCCATCTCCATTCAATACTGTGAGCAGGTTTCCTCCCATACGCTCTTCCAATCTGGTAATTGCCAGCGTGGTAAGCTTCATTTTGTGCTCTTCTTTGTTTACAGTCCATACTGCAATGCGCTTGCCTTCTTCCATCTTCTTTTCCTCGTCCATGTCAAGTTTCCTTTTCTTTTTTAATACTTCTTGTGATTGCAAAATAAATATTGTGATTGCAATAAAATCCTTGTAAACAGACAAAGCCACCTTTTCAGGCAGCTCTGTCTAATACATCATTCTCATGTTGGGTCAGTAATGGTCAGCTCACTCTGGAGGTAGATTGTAAGAGTGCACTCCATGACTCCATTTACGCCACCTCCAGTTCTCTTGGCGGAACACGGCCCTTCAAACTCGGTTGTCGTGCCATCCGCAAGCGTTTCTTTCCACTTGTAGGTTTCTCCGGTATCTGCCAGTCCTCTGATAACTCGGTATACGGATTTCTCACTCTTGTTGTCATACTTGAACTTGTACTGAATGTCTCCGACATCGCCGATTCCCATTTCGTACTGTTTGATTGCATCATTAAGGCCGGTATTTTCTACCTTCTCTGCGTCAATACCCATTTCCGGGATTTCCTTTAAACCCGGAAGTTCTGTATATGTTGCCTCTGTGCCTTTCTTGTAGCTAAGTTTCGCTCCATTTGATAACATATTATTTTCTCCTTACTCTGTTAAGTTCCAATACACGGACTCGTCATTTGTATCTATGATTCCTTCGTAGCGCATCAGTTTGCATCTGTATTCACTGTTCGGAACGTCTTCGCAGTCTGTTCTGACAAGCCCCAGCTTTGAAATAGCCTCGTCAATCTTGAGTGCCATCTGCGATGTACTTGTCTTTGACCATATTTCAATACGGTAGCGCAGACGGGCTTTCTGCTCCTTGCCGTCCGTCCACTCATAGACCTTGTTCTGTTCCTCTGCATAAAAAATAAAAGGAGTATCTGCAAGCTGTGGCGGATATGCATCTGCCGTATTCTCGCATACTCCATTTAATGCACTGTAAATCTGGTCTTTTACGTTTATCATTCTGCCACCTTGCCTATTGTTCGCTTTATGCTGTTTACGATTTCTCCCACTGCCTCCTCCGTGCCATCTCTTAATGCAGGATACATAAAAGGCTGTGCAGCCTGTCCGGCTGTCAGGAAGTATTTCTGACCGTTATAGATCGTCTCCGTAAACTTATACGGTCCTGAGGTTATCGCATTTGCCGGAAATGCCCATGCGCGCTGCTTATATACCGGAGACACCTCCGGCGATATGCCGGAGTGTTTTCGCTGTCCAACAGGGCCTGTGCCAAATTCCACATAGGCAGCATACGACTTATTTGTATAACATACCGCTTCTGTCTGCCCCTCTGCCTGTGTTACTCTCGTGCGGATGCTGTTTCGCAGTTCGCCCTCATTGACCGGGCACAGATACTTCGCTCTCGCCTGAACTTTTTTAATGGCATTACTAGCCGCCTTTTTCCCGATGGTTCCCGACTCTCTTGCCAGCAGTTCAAGCTTTCCTTCAAGTTCATCCAGTCCGTCTATCATAGCTTCTCCATTTCCAGATACAATTCCCGGTAAGGTCTGATCGCAATGACGCTGTATTCCTCGCCCTGTGATGTGGTCAGCTTATCCTTTTCTTTCAACGTTCCGCCATCCAGTATGTATATCAGCCGTCCGTCCTCAGACCGAATTGTATACTGTCCCGATATGCGACAATTTCTGACATAAGAAAGACGTTCGCCATATATCTGTGCCTGAACCTTACCGCTTGCAGGCCATGTTTCCGCCTCGACTTCGTAAGCATCCTGATATTCTTCCATCATCGTGCCTTCGCTGTCTTTAACGGTCACTCTGGGATGAATGCGGCACGTTTCAAGTCTGCTCCTGCGTCTCCTCATGATATTTTCCTCCCACACGAGCCAGCCGATGACTGTTAAGCACATCGAAGATCTGCTTAGGTGCATCTGCGAATGTATAAGACTCTCCGCCCTCGCTTCGCGCCGTCTCGCCCTCTGTTCCCATGCGGTTTAAAGCGACCACTGCCAGATCTCTCACTGTCTTTTGCAGAGCCTCAGGGAGTACCGTGCGGTTTGTGTATGCCAGCACGTACTCCTTTGCATCTTCCAAAAGCAGTTCAAGCAGCTCTGCGTCCTGTTCCTTCGTCAGCTTTTGTAACTTCTCAACGTCAGTCATATTGTCCTTTCAGATCATTCCTTTGCATCCTTGATATTGAGTACGATTGAGTTAAAAGCATTATCCTTTACCCAAAGATCATGAAAACGGCGATAATCCATCGCCCATGCGTTCGCGTTCTGGTTCGTGTTCGGGTCAAAGATTCGCATTACATCCTGCTTTGAGATTGCGATCGGTGTGGTAGTCGGGCATACGAAGAAGTTGATATCCTTTGCGGTTGTACCCTTTGCATAACCGCCTTCCTTCTGTCCGGTTGTCTTACCGTCATTTAACGTAATTTCGGTATACATGCGGTTAGACGGTGTCGGAATGATCGGTACACCATCAATTGAGTTTACTCTCAGATCAACACCGCCCTGATTGAAGATAATGGTTGTGGTCTTTCCCGGAAGTTCCAACTCGAGTTCAAGAATGAACTCTGATGTTGCCTGACATACCAGCGCACCGTTGTAGTTTTCTCTTACTGCCGCAATTGCTTCCTTGAGTTTTCTGAGTGCAGACGTTCCAGTATCACCCGGAGTATATCCGTAAACTACCATACCGGACTTATTAGCCGCGATTGCGTCTGTTGCCATCTTTGAAATACGGTATGCATCAATTTCCGGAACGACAAATTCGCGCTGGAACTGTGCCATAGCAGCAGCTGCTGTCACCACAAAGTTTGTCTCGTCAACGCTCATTGCGTCCAGCTGGAACTTTCTTCCTCTGTCCTGCGTCATCTGACGTGTCTCGTACTCCATGGAGATGCTACCCATGGTATATCCGTTGTCGCGGTCATAGTTTCCCATGCCCTGCAGTGACATCTTCGGAATCTTTACCTCTGCGCCTCCGGTATAGATAACCTGTCCTGCATTCGCCTCCATCCACCCTGTGGTTGCATCTCTTACCGCTGCTTCATCAAGCGTCTTCTGAAACAGTGCTGCTGTTGCCAATGTGTTAATTGCCATTTGTTACTCCTTTCACTTGCCTATGATCAGCGACCTTACTTTTGCCGCCAGATCGTCCTCTGTGTTCTGTGGTGCTTTTTTCATTGGGTCTTTTCCCTTGATACGTTCCTCTACGGCTTTTTGTACCGCACTCTGGAACGCTTTTTCTACAGCAGAGATGGATTTATTGCAGCTGTCTGCATCCGTGTAGTTGAGTACCTCTGCCAACTCCTGCGGCAGACTCTTTCCGGCAAGAGTGTTCTTTGCCTCTGCCATCAGTTCTTTCCTTGTGATTGCCGCCTCGCGGTCTGCCAACTCTTTCTCTTTCTTCTGCTGCATGTACTGTGCTTTTTCTTCCTTTGTCATCTTCGCCAGCTTATCAGCCTCCGACAGCTTATCATCTGTCATTGCCTGCCACTTTGCTTTCGCATTGGTCAGCGCAGTCTCAATCGCTTTCTGTGTTCTGCGGTCAAATTCTGCCTGATTTCCGCTTTCTTTGAGGAAATCGTCAAAGCTCAGTCCTTTTGGTTCTTCGCTGCCAGTTCCGCCGCCGTTTGATCCGTTTTCCGGATCTCCGTCACCGTTGTCTGCAAACAGCTGAAGATTAATTGTGTGCCAATTCTTCATTTTCATTTTGTTTCCTTTCTGCCCCAGTCCATTGCTTATGCCCCAGACCATTGCTAGTTTACCCTCGTTTCGGAGCATAAAAATAACACGCATTGCTGCGTGCTTCTTAACGTTATTTAGTTGCGCTGGCGCAAATTACTTCTTGTAGCAAGTGTTAGTCACCTTTTCATAAACATCTTCATACAGCTCCTGCTTATCGCCATTGTATGTATATTCCGCATACACTCCATCGCCTGACACTGTTGTTGATACAAGGCACTTGTAATTTTGCAATGTCTTGCAGCTCCAGGTGACAAATACATCTTCCTTGGCGAGTTTCACCGATGGCTTATGCTTGCGATACCACTCAATAAGCTTTTCTTTGCAGACGTTCTGAAAGTGATCTGTTCCTGTGATAATCACATCTTTATCCTCCTATTCTCAAAAATTGGTACAAAAATACCACCAACCTTCTGGTTGATGGTATTATGATTCGCTCATCTGATAATAAATACTGTCTCTGATCGACTCGAGCATATATGTCTTTGGGGTTGCTTCCTGATTTTCATCCATCCAGTACACAGATTCATCTTCCAGATAATCCAGAAGGTCAATTTCAGTATCGGTATTTACCACGAAAGTACCATTTATTTCACTATCTAGCACCGTTTTTATTAGCTCATCTTCTGGATATTCTTTTTTTAAGAACTCAATCTGCTCTTCAGTAAGCTTAAACCGTTCAATCATGTTTCATTCTCCTTGCCAATTTATTCTCCGTAGGATTGCACTGAATCAAATTGCCTGTATCTGGATTGATGGTAACAGTTGCTTTTTCTCCAATGTATTTCTGGCTCCTGCCTCCATTAGAATCAACCTTTACAGGTCGAATATCCAAAGGTGCTTTTATTGCCTGTGCAATTTCTTTTACTGCTACTCCTGATCGGAGTCTGCCTGTTTTTGGATCTTGCATAGTTCCTATTACTCTTTCCAGAAAGTGCTTGCTCTGGCCTGTTACTTGAATGCCATCCGAAGTTGTCATTCCAATAATGTCAGTTTGAATTTTATCGTGCAATTTCGTATAATTTTCGAATCCTGATAATGGGGATATCGTTCCGTTGTTGACTGTTTTTGCATACTCGCGAAATAGTTCCCACTTCTCAGGCTCAGTATACTTCATTTCCTGGAAATCTTCAAGGCTTTCCGGTGCATCTTCTCCAAGAATCGCTTTGTAGCGTTGATATTGCTTTTTATCCGCGTTCTTGTTTTTGATCTTCTTTTCGTTCGCCTCTGCCTCAGGATGTCCTTTGACCTTCTCGTCATACCACTGTTTATAAGTCATATTTGCCGGAATGATTTCATTTTTTCCCGTTTCCGGGTTCCTGGCTCTTCTGGTCATGCTTGCCAGTTCTTTGTCTCCTATGTCGCAGACTGTTGTACTCCGGCAGTATGGATGCATGGGAGGACAGTTCTTTCCGGGCTTCTGCTCAGATACCAGGAATACTTTTCCGTCAAGTTCTCGGCATATATCCGAGGTTCTTAGGTCCAGCGTTGCAACAAAGCGGTACTTTTCGATTTCGCACTCCTCGTAGGACTTCATTTCCATCTGGTTTGCCAAGTAGCAGCTCTCTGTTCTTACAAGTCTTCTGGCATTTTGCATTCCTTTGGCAAATTCAAATTGGATGGACTCGGCAGCTTCCCGATCAGTGCGCCCGGTGACAAAATTTACCATAAGTTCCTCTTTGAGCTTTTTGGCAAGGCGATCCGTGTTTTCCCAGATACGTTCCGAGTAGTTCTTTCCGTACCATTTTATGTTCATTGCTTTTTTGATCGTTTTATCATCAACCAGGCTAAAGCTAAAACCTAACCCGGTCTGCTTCTGCACCTGATAGATGGTCTTATAATAAACATCCTCTGCAAGCCCCTGACACGCTTCCTCTGCTATTTTAAGTTCTGACTTGTATGTTTGCTTCATTACCGTGTCAACTTGGTCTACGAGGCTCTGAAAGCGTTTTATGCGGTATTGGTAAGCGGCACTTTCCAGCTTTGCACGAAGTTTCGCCTTTTCTTCGCTGTCATTTGTCAGTTTGAGCTTGTCCTTTAGTTCTTGGATGTCAGTAGGATTCTGCATGGTATTAAGCAGCTGCCTTGCCTCTTCATCCGTCAGATTGTGGGCATCACGGAAACGTTCAAAGATTCGGTTTATCTCATCTGCCAGATACAAGTAGCCTTTCTGGTAGAGCTTTTTGATTTCCTCTGCCGTCTTTTCGGCATCCTCCATGTATCGCCACATGTCTCTTGCCGCTCTGCGCTCCCAGTAATCACTCATCCTGTTTCTCCGGCTCTATGTTCTCATCTTCTGGTGGTGTGTTCTGTGTGAATCCGAACATTTCCTGCTGACGTTCCATTGCCTTTTGGCTTTCTTCCTCTACTGCTTTTAGTTCTTCTTCCACATTATCAACAAAAGGCACCTGCGCCAGAAGAGTCTTTGCACTTACCTTTCCCCAGAGATTTGCCACGTACTGGCTGATCTCAAGCAGATTCTTCGGCATTGCACGGGTAAGTACCGGTGTGATTGTGTTTGAATCTATCATTTCTGCTCCGCTTGTCTGAAGATAATTGCAGAAAATTCGGATTCGCTTTCTAAGTCCCTTCTTGTAGTAGCGTGTCTTAATCTTTGTGATGTTCTCCATTCCCAGAAGCTTATATTCGAGTGCCACACCTGAGACATTGCCTCCGAAACTCTCATCTGTCATGCACGGAATGTGTGAAAACTTATGGATATCCTGTTCGAGTGCCTTCTTTAAGATTTCCACACCGGACTCGTCAAACGTTCTTGTCAGATACTCAGCCCTCGCCCCCTCTGACGGCATTTCCAGCAGTTTCTTTGACTTTAGTGCGCTCTGCGCTTCCGTCAGACTGCCGCCTTCGCCCTCATCGCTTAAAAGCGTTCCGTAAAGTACAAGAATCGCATCTATGAACTGTTCCTTGTCCGTGACACGATCTGACATCAGTGCGTTGTAAGCGTCAATAAGCGGAATCTGTAACTCAAAGTCTCCGATTGCAAGTTTATTGTTCAAATACTCGATCACAGGAACCTCGCCCTTAAAATGCGGCTCAGGCGGTTCAACCAGTGCCTGAGGTGACTCTATCGCCTGAATATTCAGCACATACTTATAGTTTTTCGTCATGACTGTTGCTATGTATGTGATCGGTGTCCTGTCTGTTGAGTCCTCTCTTGCATAATAATAGACCGCAAACAGTTCGTTTTGCTCTATTGTATCATCATATACCACAAATGTATTTTCCGGTTCGAGGTTTCTTACTTCCAGTCTTGTCTCGTCTGCTTTGGTATAGATATACTCATACGCTCTTCCATAGATCGAAAGGTCAATACCGTTATCTCCGTCCGCTTCATCAGCTCCTGCCGCTTCCAGCGCATCAAGAAGCTTTGTGATGTCTTCCGTACTCTTGTATGTCACCGGGTTTCCGATAAAGTATGCACTGGCAGTGTCGCTTATGTCTTTCGCATGGTTGCACACCAGCTTATTTTCCCGTTTCTCTCCAAGTATTTTATGCTTTCCCTCATAATAATCCTTTTTTTCTTTCAGCCGTGTCGCCATTCCTGCATGTTTCTGGATAAGATGCAGGATAGCCAGCTTGTCCGGATTCGTTTCGTCCCACCTGTCGGCAGGCATCGTAAATACATGCATCATTATTTCGCCTTTCCTGTTCTTGCCACTCTGTTTCCGAGTACTGTTGCCACGAAGTACCTTATAGCGTCCATTGCATGATCCTTTACCTTAACCGGTCTGTCTTCTCCCCTCTGCGCGGCTTTTTCGTCCCACACATAAGATGCAAATTCCTTTTGTGTGTTGACGCAATCTGCGGAGAACCTGATCTTACCCTGATTAAGCATCGTGCCAACCATGCGGATGCCGTCCTCTACATCATTCTTTGCTTTCAACACCTGATAACCTCGTTTTCTAAGTTCCGCTATAAACGAAGCCGCCGCAGGGTCTACAATCAATGCTCTTATCTTCGTTCCTGCAAGCCACTCTCTCAAATCATCGGCATATTCTGCATCCGTTTTCTGCTTTCCTTCGTCTCGACCCGAGTAGTAATACTCCCTTGTGCAGTACCACACACCATCTATTCCCTTGTTCCAGAGAAGAAATGCAGTCGCATTTTGTGTACCGTAGTCGATGCTGACATATCTGTTTCCATCAAGCAGCAGCTTCGAGAACTCTTCGTTTTTTGCCACATGACGATGCTCATCAAACATGTCGTAGATAACGCCCTCTGCCATGCACCACAAGCCTTCGATGTATCGCTTATAGAAAACTCCGGTGTACATGCTGCGGTATCTCTCCCTGATCTGCTCTGACAAAGACATATTGTCGTTCATAGTGAAATGAAGATACAACAGATGTTTGTCTTTTCGTTTGTCGATCCACCCGGTTTTGAACCAGTGATACGGACCGTCCGGATTACAGTTGAACCAATACTTACTGCCGTCCACGGAGCATCGTCCTGTTGCCTGATTTACGAAGCTTTCCGGCATTAATACCACTTCATCAAAGAACACTCCTGCCAGCGTCAAGCCTTGGATAAGGTCTTGAGATCGTTCGTCCTTACCGCCGAAGATGTAAAAGAAGTTTTCAGTTTCTCCGATCGTGATGACAACCAGATTGTCAGCGCGGTGATCTTCAACATGATATCCGCGTGCCTTGAGCATAAGCTTTAGCCAGAACAGCACATTGCGCCGGAAGGAACCTATTGTCTTTCCGCACATTGCGAAGTTCTGACCGTCGAATCTGCTCATTGCCCACATGATGAACGACAGTGACATGCTCACGGTCTTTCCGGAACGGATTGCGCCATCTGCGATAATTCCCTCTGCGTCCTTTACCGGTGATGTCGAGCACCACCAGTTCAGCACTTTCCTCTGCTTTGGGGAGAATGGCTGAAACTTAAAGAATTGTTTAACTTTCTTCCTCATCTGCCCAATCCTCCAAAGCCGTACCTTCGAGTGCCTTTAAAAATCCATCGTCCACAACTTCCTCTGCTTCGTCTTCATCACGGCTCAGGTTCTTTGTCTGCGCTCTGATCTGTTCGATTCGTGCACGCTGCTCCTCTTCGTCAAGCTCCGTCTTGGTGTTCCAGCCTCTGAAATTATTCTTTAGACTGAACTGTGCACCGCTGCTTCCGTCCTTATCGAACAGTCTTCCCTCGGTATATTCTTCCACCATCGACTTTGCGCGTGTTATCGTGTCAACAAATTCTCTTTTTGCCTGATAATTCAGCAATGCCTGTCGATTTGTAAAGCCAAGTGCAAGCGCAAGACCTGTGACAGTTGGCGGACGCTGGTTAATTATGACGGGCTGACCATATTTGTCCAACACCGGCTCACCTTCTTTATCCGTCAGCTGCTCACCTTCACAGCTTTTGAAATAACGTTTGATTTTTTCTTCTATCTCTTCTTTGCTTTTATATCTGGGCGGTCTTCCGACCGCTTTCTTCTTCTCAGACATCTGACCGCCTCCTTTCTCGCATAGCAAAAGCCGCCAGCGACTGCTGACGGCCTATCAGGGAAGATTTTCTCGGAACACACTGTTCCTATTTTTGATTATATCACACTTTTTTATCTTTTTTATTCCAATTTTGTTTTTTAATCATTTTTTTGCAGGCTCAAATACTCATCAATTCTCTTGCTCACTCCGCTCTGTGCCATGTGTACCATCTGCGCGACCTGCTGCTGGCGCATCCCTTCCAAATAGTGCAGTCTGAATATCCTCTGCGTTCTGTTGTCTTCAATGGCAAATACCCACTGCTCAATCTCTTCCTGCTCGCGCTGAAGCTTCTCGATTCGATTGTAATACCTCTGCCGCAGACGCCACTCTTTGTTGTAATTGTAGCCTGTTACAGTCTGCGGCCGCGGATAGCCTTTCCTGTAGTCAATGATCGTGTCGCTCTCTACCAGCTTTTTCCTTCCCTCCTCAGTCCCCATCTTCTGCAGCTTTGCACGCAACTCCTTGATCTCATCCCAATTGCTTTGGTACGTTTCCAGTCGCTCCCGTGTCATGCCTTCTGTTCCCACCGGTATCACCTCCTCTTTACGCAAGATTACTCAAGTTCTTACACCGGCTTAAGCAAATTCTCAAGCAAGCTTAACCCTGTCTTCTCTCACTTGCAATCCGTAAACCTCTGCATGATATGGTCTACCACCTCCTGCGGCATCTGGATCCGCTCAGGCTTTCTGGTATCGTGCAGCTCTATCATGGCTTGTACTTCATCCGGGCTTAATCCGCTGTCCTCATATTCCTTAAGCTTGAGCACCGCGTAATAGATTCTGTGAAATTTCTCAAACCCGAGCGTGTACAATGACCGCCATGAAATACCTTTCAATACCACACAGTATTGTTCATCTGCCTCTGTTAATCTGTTCATTGTCTTCATCTCCATCGCTTTCTCCATCTGGGCAGTCATCCTCGCAGCGCACTCCTGTAAAGCCGCCAAAAACCTGGCTGTTCCAGTTTACGCAGATGTGCAAACCTCCCATTGTCTCGTTGGTGTACATCCACTTGCAATCTCTACACTTCATTTTGTTTCCCCTTCTTGATATAGCATCGCTAATGCTGTTTCTCCCTCCTCTGGGGTATTGTATCTTGCGATCTGGCATCCGTCTCCTGCTTCGTAGTTTGCCTTGAGGGAACCATCGACCCCCATATAGACACACGATATATGATCCATGTTGATCAATGCTGTTCTTTGCTTATTTACTACAATCATTTTGCTCTCCTTCCTGCATTTCTTATGCTTTCTTGCTGAGCCTCCTCTGCCTTATGTTCTCCAGAAAGGTTCGATATGCCTGATATGATCTTTCCTTCTCTGCCTCTGCCATGCGCTGCTTTGTGTACCCGATCGTGTCGCTGATGAACTGCATGATGCCCTCTTCCTCGCACGGATTGTAACCGTGTCTCTTCCGGTAGAGCTTCTTACTCTGACGTTTGTTCATTCCGCGCCCTCCTGTTTTGCCTTCATGTAATTGTTATGCCCCAAATCAATATCATCTTCATGCCCCGGCTCATATTCCGGTTCTGCAAATTGAGGTTCGTCGCTTATGACTCCCTCGGCGATTCTCTTTTGGTGCATTTTCTTTGCCTGGTACATAAAACTGCTGTAGCTCATGCCGCAGGCCAGAGCTGCTTTACCCGGCTTGATGTTTCCATTTTCCCATTCCTCGTATATGTCGTTAAAGTTTTCCGGAAGCGGTTTCCTCTGCGCACCTCCCCTGCTTGTCTGTGTCCTTTTCTCACCTCTTTCTTTCATGAGTCTCTTGGCATGTCCGACAAAAGTTGATATCGACATCCTGCATTTAATGGCTGCCTGCGTATTTGACAGGCCGTTTTTCCACTCCTCGTATACGTCCATGGAAAACCTGTCGGGCAATGTATGATGCTGTTCTTTTTTAATGCCGGCAGTGACTCTCCTGTCAGCTTCTATTTCCACTTCACCTCTGTGCAGGTCCTTCCAGTGCGCCCAGTTCTTATACAGCGGTCTTTGCGAATATTTATTCTCTCCGATTCCCATCTGGATCAGCTTTGCGCGTTCCTCTGCCTTGCACGCGGCATCAAACTTTGTCAGGAATACTTCTTTTCCAAAGTCCGACTCTTTCCAGTAAAAGTTCTTCTGTGCAGTCATGGCGACTTCTCTCTTTACCACTTCCGATACCCAGCCGGGCATTGTGATACCGCTGTCCAGTCTCCATGTGTACGTTCCCACGATCACGGACTCCACGACCTCTACTCCCCAACTTTTGAAGCCTTCGATGCCTCTCATTCGCATTTCGGATCTGCTCAGGCTGAACTCGCATACATGATATACATGTGTTCCGATGTCCATCATACTTCCTCCCAATAATTGTCAAATGCGGCTCGCGTAATCTGCAACAGGATCCCGTTTCTTTCTGCTTTATTCACGAGCACAAGCACCACTGTGCAATCACCAGTTCCCGTCACCTCAAACACCTGTGACGGAGATACCGTTACCATACATTTTCCGTGTTCATCATCTCCATACGCATAGGCCGTTACCATTGTTGGTCTTACTCTCATCTTTCAATTCCTCCCGGTATTTCGTCAGAATGCGTTAATTTTTATCAGAACGCATTAATCTTTATCAAAACACATTAATCTTTATCAGAACGCATTAACCTGCTTTATGTGTTCCGCTTCCTGACGCTCATATTCTTTCCTTGTCTTGTAGAACTTACAGTTCTCTTCCCTGCACCACAGCTTTGTTAATGCGGTGCAGCGGTCTTTGTTTGTCATCTCATTTTCGGCTTCAAATGCGAAGCAGTCTCTTTTTGTCATCCTGTCTCCTCATGTCAGAAATATTGTGATTCTGTGGATCCGCGCCGCCTCTGCCGCTTTCTGCCACAGGTCGGCATTTGCCACGGGTTTTCCGTTTGTCTTCTTCCATCCGGCAGCTTCCCAGACCTGCAAATACTCAAAGCCTGTCTTGATGTATCCGCTGCCCTTGATCGTGATGTATGTTGTTCTGTTATTCATCCGTTCAAGCGCACTCACGACTGCCAGCAGTTCCAGACGCTGCCGTGAGTCCGTTTTGTCTCCCATGCCTTTTGTCTCAGAGACATGTTCTTTTCCATTCACCACGCAACGGAGGGTGGCAGTATATGCCTTACCCTCCATGCTGGTGCTTATCTGCACCGGTACCATGTTTTCCTCGCTTCCCCTTGAACTTTCAAGGCTTTCAGTCATCCAAATAGTTTCGTCCGAAGAGCTCCATGAAGTATCCTCTCGTTCCCCAGTGTGCTTCAAATGCCATCTGTGCGTCCTCGTGCAGGATGCGGCGGTTCTCACTGCCGTTTAGGCTGTCATGCACTGCCGTGGGTCCTGTTCTGTGGCATGGGATACACAGATATACTTTCAAGCCGTAATGCTCGGACAGCTTGCGGTTCGGGCCTCCGAAGCAGTGATGTTCTTCGGTCTGGGTGAGTGCGCCGCACAAATAGCACTCGCCTTTTCTTGTCATCATTCGTGTCTTTGCCATTGTGTCTCCTTCCGGTTAACTTGTTTCATGATTTCATGATTGGTCTAAAGCCTCTTAGTTGAACGGAAGATCATCATCGTCCACACTGTCGGGAATGCTCATGAAACCCTCCGGTGTTGCGTACCCTCTGCCTGCATTGTTCCAGGCATTGTTTGTGTTGTTCCAGGCACTGCTTCCGTTATTCCAAGCATTGTTTGCGCTATTTCCGGCATTGCTTGCGTTGTTCCAGACATTGCTTGCGTTATTTCCGGCATTGCTTGCGCTATTTCCGGCACTGCTTGTGTTGTTCCAGGCATTGTTTGCGTTCTCCCTGGCATTGCTTCCCTGATTCTCCGCAGTGCCTGCATTTACAGGCATTTGCGCACTCTTGCTCTCGGCAAATTCCTGTTCTTCCACGATCACATCCGTTGTATAGACCTTCTGTCCGTCACGGTTTGTGTAACTGCCCGTCTGGATCCGCCCTACAATGACAATCTTGATTCCCTTATGAAGGTACTTCTCGGCAAATTCCGCACTTCTGCCGAATGCCACGCATGGGATAAAATCTGCCGCAGCATCCTTTGTGCGGCGGTCTACTGCCAGTGTGTATCTGGCTATTGCCGTCTGCTCCGCGCTATAGCGCACTTCCGGGTCTTTTGTCAGTCTCCCCATTAAAATAACTTTATTCATCGCCATCTCCTGCCTTTTTGTCTGATATGTCCTCTGCATAATACTGTTCAATGATCTCTCTTACCGATTTCTCGGTCAGATCAGGGGTTGCCAGCCGTCCCCATGGTGTGATATCACCCTGCATTCTCTCCGGCTGCTGTGCCAGAGCCTCAATGATGCAGCACAGACAGCCTACTGCGTCCTTTTCCGAGTTCAGGACGGCACTCTGTAAACTAACATTGCCTCTTATGATACCCAGAAACATGGTGATAATGCCGCAGAGCATAACCGAACCGCTAACGTCGATTCCTTCCAGTTCCTTAAACAGCTTTTCCATCACGATCTGCTGTCCCATGGTAAATCTTTCAAATGACATGTTTTCCCTCCTCTCCCAGATAAAACTCTCTGACGATTCTCTTTACATCACTGTGTGTAAGATTCATAATGACTGTCGTTTCCGGCACTCTAAGCGGAAGTTTCGTCACTGTCTGCGTGTATTCCGTCATCAGAGTACGCAGACAGTCCATTGCCGATCTGTCACCATCCATGACTGCCCTCTGCACTTCGCCGTCATACTGCACCACGTATCGGAACATGGTATACAGTCCGCACTCGACTACCGAACCTCTTATGTCGATTTCTCTTGTCTCCACGCGGATGCGGCCGCACGCTGCTTCCGTCAGATCGGCAAGTTCATCCAGCTCGCCGTCAAAGAAACGTTCTGTGTCATAGAATCCGATACCGTTCTCCATCGCCAGTTCTTCCAGAGCTTTCCTGTCCTTTACCACTCTGAGCAGCTCTGCCTTTGCGTTCAGCTGCTCGAATGTCAGTCTTTTGTACTTATCGAACATCGTGTTCTCCTTTCCTCAATCAGCTTCCATGCGCCTTCGTACAGAAACTCTGTCTTTGGCTCTTCAATGCCGTAAAAAGCGTTAAACTTTCCGATCAGGCGCACTACTTCCTGCTGATGCTCATTTAATTTTGATTCAAAGCTTTCCCATGTGCCTGTCCGCACGGCTTCTTTCAGTTCTTCCCAATCGGCTCTCCATTCATTGCCAGCTTCGCCCAGTCCCAACAGATTGTCCTTTCCTTTCCGCGTCCGTTCACGCGCTTCATCAAAACCACGTTCGGATACTTACGGCATATTCTCGCCAGCGTGTATCTCGGTGCCTCGTCGCTTCCTTCCTTCAGGTGGAACTCGTCCCCTTCCTTTGTCTTTTCTTTCAGCGCATCCATGCGCCATTTCAGACCGATTCTCATGTTTCTCCCTTCTCATGCGGATGCTGATATAGTAGCCTCCGTTGACCGTATTGTAGCGTACCTCTGAGTCGATATAGGTATATCCCTCGTATCTCAGTGCTCCGTTTCGCATTCTCAATGATTCCATGTACTCTTTGGTATAGACCTTATCCGTGTCCTTTATCATCTTGTTGACTGTTGATGATCGTGTCTGGTGATGCTTGTGTTCTTCCGGCTTAATCAAATTGCGGCTTGCTGTCCAGCGTTTCTCGTATTTGCGACGTTTTGTGTCAGCAGCAGACTTGCTCATATACTCCGCAGCTCCCGCTATGCCATTCTCATCGGTCTTGAGATACCTGCTCTCGTTTCTGCCTCCGTACTTCCACATGCTTAACACGCTTGTCATATCCAGAAGACCATCCATGAGAAGATGATGATGAACTCTTACCGTCTCTTCGTCCTCGCTCACACTCTCGGTGATGTAGATGTACCTGGCATTCGGCAGACCAAGACGCTTTCTTTTGCCGTTTAGGTTACGGATGAAGTTATGCATACATGCCACTGCCTGTTCGATGCTCTCAGGAACCTTCGTGTACGTCAGCGTGATCCAGAGATCGCCGTCCGTGAAGTTACACTCGCAGAGTCTCCTGAAGTACTTTCTGGCTTTTCTTCCATTCAGTCCCTTCATCCGTTCCCGTTCTTTTGCTTTGTCCACCTTCGGGAGATTCTCCGCTTCCCTTCTGGTGAACTCCGGGTATATCTCCACGTCCATGTTGTTTCCATACACGATCTCTTTGGTGGCATATACTCCTCTCGCTCTGGTAAGCAGCTGCTCTGCCATCCACTCATCCATGCACTCTACACTTTGTATGTAGGTACTCTCATAGTCGTACTCTGCGTACTTCGTTTTCGTTCTTCTTCCCATGCCGGCTGCCTTCTGGTATATGTACATTAGTTATACTTGATTACTAGGACGCTTAAAGCCTTGCGGCTTTTTCTTGATTTTTTCGCTCGTATGTGCTATAGTAGCAGTGACGGTTGTTATCACAAATAAACGTCCTATTTGGTTTCGCCGCTGTGAATTCACCACTCACAGCGGCTTTTCTTTACCTGTGCCGCTGACTGGTTTTTCCGACCTTCAGCGGCTTTTTCAATGTCCGGCTCTCTCCGGTTCCGCGGCTGACGATATGTAACTCCTCGTCAGACTCCGATAATACCAGCCAGTCCGACCAGATCAGCCCTGCAGTCATGATAACCTCTTTCTGATCACGCGTTGGCTTCGCTGCTTTGCTTCTTCCCATTTGTACTTCCCCCTTATCGAATCATTGCAATGATCCATCCGATCATCACGCAAGCCGTTGACCATACGATCATGTTGACTTTGTTCACAAACGGCCAAATCTCCTCTGCCATTCTGTCATCCTCTTCCTGCATCAGACGGCGCATACGCTTTGCCATGTACTCTCTGCTCTGCGAACCGCTCAGAAAATCAGGCGCCTGCAACTTTCGCTCTACTCTTAAGAAACTTGGCACCTGCAGTTCAGGCTCCTCCTTGAATACTTCATCTGGATCCACTTCTCTGTTTATCCACTCGCCATTCACCTTTAAAATCTCAATCATCTTTCCTCCAATCCGTACCTTAAATACTCAGTGACTTCTTTTCTTCCATTGCTTTTCTTTCAGCCTCTTTGCGCTGTCTCTCCTGACGTTCCAACTCAGCGTCAATCTTTAACCACAAATTTGTACTGGCCTTCTCCCATTCCACCGGATCCTTGATCGCACAGCTATCATCAATTGCGATGTTTGTGTTTCCAATTTTGATTCTGTCAATAATCACTTTATTACCTCCTTCTCAAGCTGTTACATTCTATGCCTTACGGATTGTCCCCTAAGACATTGTTTCAAGTACGGTTGGCCAACCGATTCCCCTCTGCCGGAATCGAACCGGCAGTACACCATAGGGGATAAATAAAGAACATTTTATACCGCCCGGAACAAACAGAACCTATCAGTTTTTTACATCTGATTTCCCCATTCATCTCGATGGAAATACATCGAAGTTAATATTTGTTGCGTTCTCTTGTCCAAACAATGAGCAAATATTATTTTCAGACTCTGGTGATGTAGTATTTAATGTTAAATGTGATATTAAAAATTCATTCTTTACTATCTCGTGTACTCAGACAGCAAACTTTTTAAATCAATAACATTACTTTCTGGTGTGAATCAAAAAAATTTGCACCAGAATTGTTGCCAACAACAAGCATATTGTAGCCGTTTGCATTCTTATTCACCTCCTACGCTGTCTTCTTTCTTGACTTTCTTTGCTATCTGTCCTATCCTCTCTTTACAGGCTGCTGCAACAGCCGAGTAAAATGAAAGAAGGATTTATGATTATGTTGACTATACATGATACAATTTTGCTACATCATTTGAAGAAAATGGGTAAAGAGCGAAATCTTTTTCGGATATTTGTTGAGCCATTTGATGGCATTACCGGATCTGCATTTATAGAGCTAGATGGCAATAACCACCTACAGCTTACCGGAAAAGACTATTTCAGCTTTCTGGCTCTTATTGATCAGGGATATCTTGTTCTCTCTCAGCCAGAAAATAACTTATACCAATTTACTTACAAAGCAGTACAACATGTTGAGCGCAGCATAACCGATTTTATCGGTCTGTTCTTTATGCATTTCCTTGCTCCTGTTGCTGTTGCCATTATCACAACTCTTATAATTGCAACTTAAACTTAGCAACTAATACTCCGATCACTGCACCGATCGCACACATTGACACACCCCAGAGCCAGATAGACATTTTGATTTCAGCTGAAATCTCATCCGGCTCTCTTGGCAGCTGCTGTGCGCTTTTCACTCCGAAACGTTTCTTCCATTCTCCGCTTCTTATCATTTCACACAACTTATCCGGGTTTGTATCTGCAAAAAATTCCAGATATGAGATTATTTGAGCTGCATGTTCCGCTTGCATTCTCAGTGCTTCTATATATCGCCTTGTTACAAACACCTTTTCACCTCCTACGCTGTCTTTACCCCCGCACTTTCAGTGCTACTCTCCTCTGCCAACAGATCTTCTATCTTGCAGGACAAGTTCTTTGCAATCTCTGCACCGACCTGCAATGACGGGTTCTTTGTTCCTCGCTCGATCTGGCACAACATAGCCTGTGTGATTCCCACTCTTTCTGCAAGCTGCATCCTTCACCTCCTACGCTGTCTTCTGCTGCAGGCTCTTCGCGAACTTCGCTCCCCTTATGAAATTCAAAAGCTCTCGCTGCTCTTCCTCTGTTAACTCACTACAGAACTGCATGATCTCTTTTGCGTTCTGACGCTCCTCTTTCGGTATCATTGTTCTTGTATCTGACATATGATGACCTCCTTTCTGTTTTGGTTCAGTCATTGTGGTTATATCAACCAATCGTATTTTTCTTACTTGGTTGATATACCAAATATACAACATTTTATATGGTTTGTCAACCAGTTTTATAAAATTCTTTTTGTTTTTTTGGTTGACTAACCAAATTAAAAGAGTTATGATAATGTCGGAGTATTGAAGAAGAAAGGAGTTTTATCATGAACGAACGTATAAGAATACTCAGAGATCAGCTGCACTTATCAAGAGCAGCATTCGGTAGCAAGCTAGGTGTTAGTGGCGATGTTATAAACAATCTTGAACGTGGACGCGTGGACGTTAAAGAAACGATGGTCAAGCTGATTTGTTCCGAATTTTCGGTAAATGAATCTTGGCTACGCTCTGGAACAGGTGACATGTTTGCCCAACCTGCTACTTTCTGTCTTGATGACTTTGCAGCAGAACGGGGAGCTACTTCGTTGGAACTGGAACTTATAAAGGCTTATTTTGAACTGGATTCAGATGTCCGAAAGGCTGTGATCGAACACTTTAAGAAGCGACTTCGCCCCGATCAGGAATCTGTTAAGGCTCAAATCGACACGGAAGTGGACGCTTACCGCGCTGATCTGGAACTGGAAGCAAGACAGGCATCATCAGCATCCGACATGCCAGACGCAAAAGAGGCTTAAAGCCGTAAGGAAGGAACTTGTATGTCAGAATTGAATATCTTAGAACTACGTAAATTATGTACACCACAAAATATACGAATTACGCTTCATGCCGCGAAACGCTTAGAACAACGTGGTATACTATTATCAGATGTCATGACCTGCATTATGAATGGAGAAATTATTGAGCAATATCCTGATGATTATCCTTATCCGAGCTGTCTCATCTTGGGATTGACCTTCGGAAATAAAGTTTTGCATGTGGTTATAGGACATTATGAAACCGACTTATTTCTTATAACGGCATATTTCCCTAGCTCTGATAAATGGGAAGATGATTTTAAGACCAGAAAGGAGAATTGATTATGACATGTTTCTATTGCAAAGGTAACATTCAACCTACTACTACTACTTACATGACTGACTATAACGGTTGCTACATTATCATTAAAAATGTTCCGTGTGAGAAATGTACTCAATGTGGAGAAGAATATTTGTCAGGCGAAACACTACAGAATATTGAGAACATCATTAAGCAGATTAAGGGAATGTTGACAGAAATTGCAGTTGTTGATTATGAAAAGACTGCTTAATAATTTTTCGACACACCAAATGCAAACGCGGCCTAAAGCCGTAATTGGAGGTATAATCTATGAATCGTAAACTTGATACCGCACTATCTGTTATTCGTATACTTCGCGCTATTCTTGCGCTTGTCACAATTTTTCTGATTGTTTCTAAATGGAGATGTGAAAAATTAGAGGCATCTGATACGCACAGAGACTGAGCGTCTTAGGAAAGGAGCTTTTTATTATGATGTATCCATTTATGACTCTGAGTGATAATACAGAAATCGTTCACTCCGAAATGAAACCCGACGGTAAAGTAAAGGTGTATATCGAGACACCTGATGAGCAGTATTGTTTCCGTCACGCTACTTGCTGGCTTCCTGATTATAAGTGGGAAGATATTTACCATTATTCAGATGAGGAAATTGATAAGTTCGATGAGATCATCCACTCAATGGCTCATCTCATTATAAAAAAGTGAATTTCAATACTATATTTATCTTTTACATTACCCCGACACATTCGTGCTGGGGTAATTTTATTCAAAAAAGTTTTTCTTTCTGCTTGACGCACGTGTTCACACGTGTTATAATAATATTGTAGAAGGGAGGAACAATGAAAACACAAGAATTACTAAAGCTTTTGAAGAAAAATAACTGTGAAGTGTTGCGTAATGGCAGTCGTCATGATATCTGGTTCAGTCCAGTGACAGGAAAACAATTTGCAGTTCCTAGACACAAAGCTGAAATTCCTATCGGAACATTGAACAACATCCTGAAGGATGCGGGGCTTAAATAAAAGCCCCACCCTTCTACCTATATTTAAGGAGGTTTCTTATGGCAAAGTATGTATATCCTGCAATTTTTACCCCTGAAGAGGACGGTTCTTACTCTATTGTCTTTCCTGATCTGGAAGGCTGCTATACTTGCGGTGATAATCTGGAAGATGGTATTGAAATGGCTGAAGATGCTCTTGCGCTCGTTCTGTACGGATACGAAAAAGACGGCCGTGAAATTCCTGCTCCCTCTGCCAGATCTGCATTTTCTGTTTCTGGAAATGATTTTGTAAATTTCATTGCCTGCGACACTATAAAGTACAGAAAAATGTATAATAACAAAGCGGTTAAAAAGACTCTGACCATTCCTGAATGGTTAAACGAGGCTGCTTCTGCAATGGGATTGAATTTCTCTCAAATCCTTCAGGAAGCTCTCATTCAAAAGGTGCAAGCGAACTAAATTCAGTTTTACTAAGTAAAACTCAGCTGTGCCCCAAAGGAGGTTTCGTTTCTTATGGCAAAGTATGCATATCCAGCTATTTTTCATCAGGCTGAAGAAGGTGGATTTTGGGTATCATTTCCAGATTTTCCAGAATGTTTTACTGACGAAGATGATATAACTTCCGTATACGAAATGGCAACGGAAGCACTCGGATTAGCCATCACAAGCCGAAAAGAAGAAGGTCAGGAAATTCCAACTGCTTCATCTGTTACAAATCTCACCACTGATGACGGAACTATTGCAATTATTGAATTTGATATGTTTGAGTACCAGAAAAGGCACAATTCAAGAGCTGTTAAGAAAACATTAAGCATTCCTGAATGGATGAATGAGCAGGCTCTTACAATGGGTTTGAACTTCTCGCAGGTTCTTCAAGAGGCATTATTGCAGAAGTTTCAAGTCGGATAAAAAATGGCAATTCTGATATGTTGTTATATCTTTCTCACCGCCCCGACACATTTGTGCCGGGGCTATTTTTTTGACATGCCAGGAAGCAAAAAAGGAGGCCGTCAAGCCTCCCTTTTCTCAGTTCTCGTATACTTCGCGCCGATGTCCAACCGTTAATGCCAGAATGATTAACTGCTCATCTTGAATATCACAAATCAGCCGATAGTCTCCGACTCTGTAACGCCATTGTCCGGCACGGTTAGCCGTTAAGCCTTTCCCGAAAGCTCGCGGATTTTCGCAGCCAATCAGATTTTTCTCAATCCATGCAAGAAGCATTCGCTGAGTGTACTTATCCAGCTTCTTTAAATCCTTGATAGATTGTTTTGAGTATTCCACATTATAACCAGTCATAAGCCAAGAAGCTCCTTTACTTCGTTATGTGAGTAGGTTGTTGGGTCTGCCTCATACTCTTTTTGAGCTTCCTCTGCTAATGCAATATCGTACTCGTCCTCAATCTTTTCAAACAATGCTTTCTTGAATGCCTCAGCGGTTGCCATTGCGTGAAGTTTTGCGTAGCTGTCAGCAAGCTGTCTTTCTTCACTGGTAAGTCTTATTGAGAATACACTACTATCTGCCATGGTTGCCACCTCTCTTTCTTTGTAATACATTGTACTACACACATATATAACTTGTCAAGTGGGCTGAAGCAAAAAAAGGCTCTCTGAAATTGCTTAACTGACTATTTGAGCAACATTATAATAATTCCTGCCACCACTACAGCAAGAAAAATAACCGAAACTGTCAGCTTGCCAGTTTCTTTTAGCAATTCTTTCATATTGCATTTCGAACAGATCTATGATACTCTATCAAAAGAGGGAGGAGATTTCTCCCCCTCTCCGGTCGCTACTCTTGTTGTTTACATGAGGCTTTCGATCACCATCTTTACCAAATATCGCCGTAAAGCCCCTTGCTTTAGCTATGGGGATATAAGGCGGCTAGTATT